>JACMOY010000030.1 GCA_014377795.1 Actinomycetota bacterium
GGGTCGTGGTCGGCACCGCGGTGCGCGACGTGGCCCCGCGCGCCTCGACCCTGACTCCGGGCTGGCTGGCGGGCCGCGCGGTGCAGGCCGTGGACGTCTCGCGCGACGGCGCCCGGGTGCTGGTGGTCTCGCGGGGTCCAGGCGGGGACCGGCGCGTCGACGTGGGCGGGGTGCGCCGGGGCACGGGCGGTCAGCCACTGGCCCTGGCCGCGCCCCTGGAGGTCGCGCGCTCACTGCGCCGGGTCATCGACGCGGCGTGGGCCGACCGCACCGACCTCGTGGTGCTCGCCCGCGGTGCCGGCGACGTCGCGACCCGGCCCTACGACGTCGTGGTCGGCGGTCCCGCGACGGCGCTCGCCGCGGCACCGGACGCGGTCGCGGTCGCCGCCGGTGACGGGCTGCGGGCGGTCTACCTCACCCCCGACCGCGGCACCGTGCTCGCCCGCAGCGGCACCGGGTGGGCGACCGTGGGCGTCGGGCGGTCGGTCAGCGTCCCCGAGTGAGTGCCTCCGCCGCCCGCCACCGTGACGCTCCCGGTCGATGGTCGGCAGCGCTGATCGACCTCGCCGACCTGGTGCTGGCGCGCACCTGCGCCGGCTGCGGCACCGGCCGGACCCGCTGGTGTCCCGGCTGCGCGACGCACCTGGGCGACCCGCCCCGTCGCCGCGACCTGGGCACGCTGTCCGTCTGGTCGACGGCCTCGTACGCCGGGCCCGTCCAGACGGCGTTGGTCGCGTGGAAGGACCGTGACCGACCCGACCTCACCCCGGTGCTCGCCGCGGCCCTGGGCCGCGCCGCGCGCTGCGCGCTGAGCGAGATCGCATCGGACGACGCGGTCGAGCGGGCCGTCGTGGCCGCCCTGGTGATCGTGCCCGCTCGGTCCTCGGCGTCCGACCGACGCGCCCGCGGTCGCCACCCGGTGCGCGACCTGGCTCGCGACGCCGCCGTCGGGCTGAGCCGACGCGGAACGGTCGCCCGGGTGCTGCCGGTGCTGCGTCAGCGGCGCGGTGTCCGCGACCAGTCGGGGCTCGACGCGCGCGAGCGGGCCGTCAACCTCAGCGGCGCGCTGTGGGTGCCGCCGGGCTGGCGCGGCCGGCTGGTCGGGCGTCCCTGCCTGCTCGTCGACGACGTCGTGACCACCGGCGCCACGTTGCTCGAGGCGGCTCGCGTGCTGCGGGACGCCGGCGCCGGCCCGGTCGTCGCGGCCACCGTCGCGGCCACCGAGCTGCGTCGTCCGCCCGATCTTGCGGGGGCTGTCCGGCGCGCGGACTGAGCCGTCTGAGAACACGTCGCCCACGGCGGGCGCAACGGGCGTACGGTCAGCAGGATCGGTCCGCGCAGCGCCTGCTGGCGTCGCGCAACCCATCACGAGGAGGTCCCATGGAGATCGTGGTCACCGGGCGACACACCGAGGTCAAGGACCGCTTCCGGCGGCACCTGGAGGACAAGCTGGCGAAGGTGCCCCAGCTGGCGCCGCGCATCCAGCGCCTGGACGTCGTCATCTCGCACGAGACCAACCGGCGTCAGTCGCCGGTCTGCGAGCGCGTCGAGATCACCTGCGTGGGCAAGGGGCCCGTGGTGCGGGCCGAGGCTGCGGCCGAGGACCCCTACGTCGCCCTCGACCTGGCGTACTCCAAGCTGCTGGAACGGCTGCGACGCGCGCACGACCGCAAGGTCGTGCACCGCGGGCGGCACGCCCCCGAGTCGGTCGCCTCGGCCACCGCGAGGTCGATGGTGCCGGACGAACCGGCCGAACCCGCCGAGATCGAGCCCGCGCCGGACGAGGGACCGCTGCAGATCCGTACGAAGGTGCACCAGGCGACCCCGATGACCCTGGACCAGGCGCTGTACGAGATGGAGCTGGTCGGGCACGACTTCTACCTGTTCGTGCACACCGAGACCAGCCGCCCCAGCGTCGTCTACCGTCGGCGCGGCTGGGAGTACGGCGTCCTGCACCTGGACCTCGCGCTGGCGCTGACCGATACCGAGGTGCCCGCCTCGGCCAACGGCAGCGCGCACCAGCCGGCGGCGACCCGGCCCACCGCCGCAACCGGCTGACAACGCGGACGGGCGTGCCAGAATGGCCGCATCCCGGGCATCCGCCCGATAGAGGGGGCGGCCAGTGAGCGAGACCAGGGTCGACCAAGTCGTGCCGGCACGCCCGTCCGAGCGCATCCGGGTGCTGGTCGCGGACGACCACGCCCTGTACCGGCGTGGTCTCGAGATGGTGCTGGGGCAAGAGGACGACATCGAGATCGTCGGCGAGGCCGGCGACGGCGCCGAGGCGATCCGTCGCGCCGAAGAGCTGCTGCCCGACGTCGTCCTGATGGACATCCGCATGCCGCGCCGCTCGGGCATCGAGGCGTGCACCGCCATCAAGGACGTCGTCCCCTCGACCAAGATCGTCATCCTGACGATCTCGGACGAGGAGTCCGACCTGTACGAGGCGGTGCGCGCCGGCGCCAACGGCTACCTGCTCAAGGACGTGCCGGGGGAAGAGATCGCCGACGGCATCCGGGCGGTCGTGGGCGGCCAGTCGCTGATCAGCCCCTCGATGGCCAGCAAGCTGCTCACCGAGTTCGCGACGATGATCAAGAAGAGCGACGAGCGGCCGGCCCTGCCCGTCCCGCGCCTGACGACGCGCGAGCTCGAGGTGCTCAAGCTCGTTGCCCGCGGCATGGCCAACCGAGACATCGCAGGCGAGCTGTTCATCAGCGAGAACACCGTGAAGAACCACGTGCGCAACATCCTCGAGAAGCTGCAGCTGCACTCGCGGATGGAAGCCGTGGTGTACGCGGTGCGTGAGCGGATCCTCGACCTGACCTGAGGTCAACCCCTCCGGCGGTTGCGGGACGGCCTGTTGCGGTCTGCCGCGTCGGGTCCGCATGTGTCACCCGGTGGGCTTTCCTCGCCGTCCCCGACCGCACCTGAACGTGATCGGCTTCGACCCGAGCATGCCCGCCGCCACGATCCAGGCGACGGTCGACACGGTGACCGGCCTGGGCGCCTCGCCGTCCGACGTCACGATCAACGGTCACGTCGACGTCGACAACCAGTGTGACGAGGACGGCTGCCGTGCGCTGTCGACGGCTACCGTTCGCCAGTGACCCCGGCGCGTCGTGAGCAGATACCCCTGGCCCAGGCGCGACGTATTGCGATTGCGGCGCAGGGGTTCTGTGATCCGCCGGTCACCGGATCAGTGACCGCCCGACACCTCCAGCGGGTCATCGACCGCGTGGGTGTCGTGCAGATCGACAGCGTCAACGTGGTGTCGCGCAGCCATTACCTGCCGTTCTTCTCGCGGCTCGGCCCTTACGACACC
>JACMOY010000258.1 GCA_014377795.1 Actinomycetota bacterium
AACACGGGTGGCCCCCTCGTCGGGGTGGGGGGGCGGGTGCCTCGTCGCCCCCGGCTGCAGGCTAACCCGGACGGTAGGTTGCGCTCGTGCCCACCTACGACGACGACCTCCGCCTCGCGCACGTCATCGCCGACTCGGTCGACGGGCTGACCACCGACCGATTCCGGGCCGCTGACCTCGCCGTCGGCACCAAGCCCGACCTGACGCCGGTCACCGACGCCGACCTGGCCGCCGAGCGGCTGGTGCGTTCGCAGCTCAAGCGCACCCGCCCGCGCGACGCCGTCGTCGGCGAGGAGATGGACGACACCGGGCACGGCCCGCGGCGCTGGGTGATCGACCCGATCGACGGCACCAAGAACTTCGTCCGGGGGGTGCCGGTGTGGGCCACCCTGATCGCGCTGGTGGACGAGGGCGAGCCGGTGCTCGGTGTCGTCTCGGCACCCGCCCTGTCGCGGCGCTGGTGGGCGGCCGGCGGATCGGGCGCCTGGACCGGGCGCAGCCTGTCGGCGGCCCGGCGGCTGCGCGTGTCCGAGGTGAGCACCTTCGCCGACGCCTCGCTCTCGTACTCCAGCCTGGCCGGGTGGGAGGACCAGGAGCGGCTGCACACCTTCCTCGACCTCACCAGGCAGTGCTGGCGCACGCGGGCCTACGGGGACTTCTGGTCGTACATGCTGCTCGCCGAGGGCGCCGTCGACATCGCCTGCGAACCCGAGCTCGGCGTCCACGACATGGCCGCGCTGGTGCCGATCGTCACCGAGGCCGGTGGCCGGTTCACCTCGCTGGACGGCGAGCCCGGGCCGTGGGGCGGCAGCGCACTGGCCACCAACGGCGTCCTGCACGAGGACGCCCTGCGGCACTTCGCGCGGCACCCGCACGACTGACCGCTCGGCGCGGCGCCGCCGGCGTGCGACCATCGTCGGCGTGCGCGACGTGATGCTCGACCGGGACGGCATCCGCCTGGGCCAGTTCCTCAAGCTCGCCGGCCTGATCGAGTCCGGCGCGGACGCCAAGGGGGTGCTGGCCGGGGGGTCGGTCACCGTCAACGACGCCCCCGAGCCCCGCCGCGGGCGTCAGCGGCGGCGCGGGGACGCCGCGCGGCTGGGTGAGCAGGCTGCCCGGGTGGCCTGAGCGCCCCCGCGCTCGCCGCCGGCTCCGGCCAGCACCACCAGCGGCGCGTGGCGACGGGCAGCGCGCGCCGCACCGGGACGGGTGCCGCGCGTCGTGGCGGGGTTGCGGCACTGTGGGTCATCACCGCAGGCGTCACCCCGGGCGCCTGCCCCCTCCCACCGAGAGCAACGAGAGCGATGCCCCGGCCCGACCAGGACGCGTGGTGAACGCCTCGCAGCAGCCGGGCGGGTCGGGCCGGCGGCTGGTCGAGGCCGGCGGGGTCGTCACGCTGCTCGTCGTCGCGTTCGTCGTCGGCTACCTCACGCTGGGGCGGCCCCAGCCCCAGGCCCATCCCCAGGCCCAGGCCGTCGTCGCACCGGTGATCGGCGCCGCTGTCGGCCCGCCGCAGCCGTCGTCGGCCACGGCCGTCGCGGACGTCGACCCCGCGGGCACCGTCACCGTGACCCAGCGGCTGAGCTGGGCCGACCACCTACCGTCCTCGATCGACGTCTCGCAACCCGACCTGGCCGGCGTCAGCGGCGTCCCGAGCGACGTCACGGCGCTGCTGGGCCGCCCGTCGGCGTCGATGGACGGCCGCAAGCTCGCGGTCACGGCGTCCACCGCCGGGTGGCGGATCGCTCTGCCCGCTCGCCCGAGCGGCGTCGTCGCCCTGCGCTACCGGGTGAGCAACGCCGTGCACACCGACCCCCAGGCTCGCGCGGGACGGGCGCTGGCGGTGATCCCGCTGCCCCCGGTCGACCTCGGGGACGGCGTCACGCGTCGGCTCGAGCTGCCCGCCGCCACGGTGCTGAACGTGTCGTGCCCGCCCGTCGACGCAGGGGGCGCGGTCGCCCCGTGCGGCCACCAGGACGGCGCGACGTGGGTCGTCGACGTGCCGCGCGGCAGCAGCGTGGTGCTCGCCCAGGTCGACGTCACCTCGACGCCGACCGGCTGAGCGCCGAGCGGCTCAGTCGGTCGCGACGCGGTCGTGCGCCCCGACCAGGGGCCGCGGCAGCACCGGCGCCGCACGAACGGCGATGACGGGAGGCAGAGCGTGCGAGAGCACGTAGTGCGACACCGAACCCGTGAGCAGCCGGCGCAGCCCGTGGTGCTCGCCGGTGCCCAGCACGACGGCCGCCGCGTGACGGGACCGCTCGGTCAGCACCGCACCGGTGGGGCCTTCGGCCACGTCGAGCACCCAGGGCACGGTCGTCGCCCGCTCCTGCAGGGCCGACTGCACCCAGCGGGTCGCCCTCGCCCGGGCGTCAGCCACCGACGCCTCGTAGAACGACGGCGTCGCCGACTCCACCTGGGCGGCGCCGAGCTGCCACACGTGCACGATCCGGATCGGCGCCCCCGTGGCCACCGACTGGTCCGCGGCCCAGTTCAGCGCGGCCGCCGCGGCAGAGCTGCCGTCCATCCCCACCACGAGCTCACTGGTCTGTCCCACCTGGTCGTTCATCGTTCCTCCACTCGTCGTCGCAGCGTCGTCGCCACGACCTGCCCCATCGTGAGGCGCGCCCAGCCGGCCCCGTCAGCGGCGTTGGCCCTGCCACCACGGGCCTTTGGACCCCTCCCGGCGGGCCGGTCGTGGTGTTCACTGACGTCATGAGCGACGACGCCACGGGCGCGGACCACGTCCCGGCCGCCCCGATCCGGGTCTTCCTGCTGGACGACCACGAGGTGGTGCGCCGAGGCCTGCGCGAGCTGCTCGAGGCGGACGGCGACATCGTCGTCGTCGGCGAGTCCGGGCTGGCCGAGGAGGCCAAACGGCGGATCCCCGCGATGCGCCCCGACGTCGCCATCCTGGACGGTCGCCTGCCCGACGGGTCGGGCATCGACGTCTGCCGCGAGGTGCGCTCGCGCCACCCCGAGATCGCGGCGCTGATCCTCACCTCGTACGACGACGACGAGGCACTGTTCGCCGCGATCATGGCCGGCGCCGCGGGGTACGTCCTGAAGCAGATCCGCGGCAACGACCTGGTGGACGCTGTACGTCGGATCGCGGCCGGGCAGTCGCTGCTCGACCCGGCGGTGACCGAGCGGGTGCCCGACCGGCTGCGCTCGGGCCCCACCCACGACGACGCCCTGGCACCCCTGACCGACCAGGAGCGCCGGATCCTCGAGCTCATCGGCGAGGGCCTGACCAACCGCCAGATCGCCGAGCGGATGTTCCTCGCCGAGAAGACGGTGAAGA
>JACMOY010000259.1 GCA_014377795.1 Actinomycetota bacterium
GAGCGGCCAGCGACTGCCCGTGGACGTGCTGGCCGCACCGGGACGCGCCTGGGTGGGGTTCACCCGCCCCCAGCTCGTGGGTGCGGCGGCGCGGCGGTCGGTGGCGGCGTACGCGAGGATCTGGCTGGTCGACGACCGGTCCGGTCAGCCTCGCCTGCCGACCGCCCTGGCCGGCGAGCACTGCCAACCGATCGGCGTCCGTGCCCGGATAGCCGTGGCACTGTGCCGGGCCTGAGCGGGTGGCGGCACTCAGCAGGCTCTCAGCGAATGCCGGGTCATGATGGGGAGGTGAGAACTGTGCGCTCGAGCGAGCGGCCGCCTGCCGGGACCGCCCTGCCGCAGCGCGCCCGCATCGCCGTCCTCGCCGGCCGCGTCACGGCGATGGTCTCGAGGCTCACCCGCCGGGGTGGCGGCATGACCATCTCCGGGCACGTCGCGCTCTGGCTGGACCCTGCGCTGATCACCCACCTCACGCGAGGACGTCCGGTGGTCGTCGTCTCGGGCACCAACGGAAAGACGACGACGACGCGCTTCGTCGCCGCGGGCCTGCGGGCCCGGCACCAGGTGGTCACCAACGACTCGGGCGCCAACCTCGTCTCCGGTGTCGCTGCCGCGCTGCTCGCCAGCACCGACCCGCGCACCTGCCCGGCCGCACTGGAGGTGGACGAGTTCGCGCTGCCCGCCGTGCTGCGGGCGACGGAAGCGTCGGTGGTGGTGCTGCTGAACCTCAGCCGCGACCAGCTGGACCGCGGTAGCGAGGTGTCCGCCCACGTGAGGCGGTGGGCGACGGCACTGGCGGCCGCGCCCACGGCGGTCGTGGTCGCCAATGCGGACGACCCGCTGGTGTGTGCCGCAGTGCTGGGCGCGCGCCCGGACGGGACGGCGGTGCGCTGGGTCGCGACGGGCAGCCGGCGCGGCGTCGACGTCCCCCTGTGCCCCCGCTGCCAGGCGGCGTGGGCGACGCCGTGGCCGATGTGGGCTTGCGGGGCCTGCGGTCTGGCCCGCCCGACGCCCGCGTGGACCGCCCACGAGGGTCGCGTCACCGGCCCCGGTGGTGAGGACATCGCGGTGCAGCTGGCACTGCCCGGGCAGGTGAACGTCGCGAACGCCGCCATGGCCGCCGCAGCCTGCGACGTCCTGTCGGTGCCGCCGAGTGTCACGCTGGCGGCCGCGAGCTCAGTGGACGAGGTGGCCGGGCGGTACCTGCGCACGACCTACGACGGGGTCGGCGTGCGCCTGCTGCTCGGTAAGAACCCCGCCGGGTGGACCGAGGTCCTCGACCTGATCGAGCCCGGTGCCGGCCCGGTGGTGCTGGCCGTGAACGCGGGGGTGGCCGACGGGGTCGACGTCTCATGGCTGTGGGACGTCCCGTTCGAGCAGCTGCGCGGACGCCGGGTGGTCGCCACCGGGGAGCGGTCCGAGGACCTCAGCGTCCGCCTGCACTACGCCGGGGTGGAGCACGAGCGCGAGGTCGACCCGGTGCGCGCGGCGGTGCGCCTCGGCGGCGCCGATTGCGAGATCGTGGCGAACTACACCGCGTTCACCCAGGTGCGTGCCCGGCTGAGAGCGTCGCACCGGCCTCGGACCCCGTACGTCACGACGGCCGGACGGTGAACGTGCTGCGCATCGCGGTCGTCTACCCCGAGCTGCTCGGCACCTACGGGGACGGCGGGAACGCCCTGGTCCTCGAGCGCAGGCTCGCCTGGCGGGGGATGGACGTCGAGATGGTCGAGGTACTGCTCGGCACACCGGTGCCCGAGCAGTGCGACCTCTACGTCATCGGTGGCGGTGAGGACAGCGCCCAGCTGCAGGCCCTCGCCGAGCTGCGTCGCGGGACCGGGCTGCAGTCCGCGATCGGCCGTGGCGCACCGGTCCTCGCCGTCTGCGCGGGCCTGCAGATCCTCGGCGCCAGCCTGACCGACCGCGAGGGGGTGGTGCACGCCGGCCTGGATCTGGTGGACGCGACGACGACGCGCCTGGACCGCCGGGCCGTCGGCGAGGTCGTCGCCGTACCTCGCGCCGAGCTGGGGTTGCCGACGCTGCTGGGGTTCGAGAACCATGCCGGAGCCACCCGCCTCGGGCCAGCTGCCCTGCCGCTGGCAGCGGTCGACCAGGGTGTCGGCAACGGCGACGGTGAGCCGCGGGGCGAGGGTCTCGTGCAGGGCAGTGTCATCGCGACGTACCTGCACGGGCCGGTCCTCGCCCGCAACCCCGCGCTGGCCGACCTCCTGCTGTCCCGGGCCTGCGGTCGAACGCTCAGTGACCTCGCCGACCCCCACGAGGCCGCCGCCCGCGCGGCCATGCAGTCCCGGCTCTCGCGCGGACGTCGGCGAACGGTCTCGACCGCGCCCCTCGGCTAGGCGCAGCCGCCCCCCAGCCGCGCATCGCCAGCCGGGTGCGGGTCAGGACAGGCCGACGACGTTGCCGTCCGCGTCGATGTCGATCGACTCAGCCGCGGGGTGCTTGGGCAGGCCCGGCATGGTGCGCATCTGGCCGCAGATCGCGTACACGTAACCCGCCCCGACGGCGGCCCGCACCTCGCGCACCGGCATCCGCCACCCGGTCGGGGCGCCGAGCAGCGTGGGGTCGGATGACAGCGACAGGTGGGTCTTCGCGATCACCACGGGGAACGACCCGTACCCCAGCTCTTCGAAGCGCCGCAGGTCGCGCACGACCGCCGGATCCAGGTCGACGCCGTCCGCGCCGTAGACCTCGCGGGCGACCAGCTCGATCTTGTCGGCCAGCGGGGTCTGCAGGTCGTACAGGTAGCGGAACGCCGTTGGCTCGTGCGCCGCCGCGACCACCAGGGCCGCGAGGTCGAGCGCGCCCTTGCCGCCGTCGGCGACGTGCCGGGTCACGGCCACCCGCGCCCCCGCCCGTTCGGCGATCTCGCGGATCACCTCGTGCTCGGACTCGAAGTCGCCCGGGAAGGCGTTGATCGCGACGACCGGCGACACCCCGAACCGCCGCACGATGTCGATGTGCGCCAACAGGTTCGGCCCACCGAGGCGGACGTCGTCGGGGCTCTCCTGGAGCATCGCGGAGGGCAGCGGGCGGCCGGCCACGACCCGGTGGCGTCCCGAGTGCGCCTTCAGTGCCCGCACCGTCACGACGACGACCGCGGCGTCCGGGCGCAGGCCGGACGCCCGGCACTTGACGTCGAAGAACCGCTCGGCGCCCATGTCGGCGCCGAAGCCGGCCTCGGTGATGAGGTAGTCGGCGGCCCGGATGCCGAGCAGGTCGGCGACGACGGAGGAGTTGCCGGTGGCGATGTTGCCGAACGGGCCGGCGTGGATCAGCGCGGGGGTGTTCTCCAGCGTCTGCACCAGGTTGGGCTTGATGGCGTCCAGCAGCAGCACGGCCATCGCACCGGCCGCCCGCAGGTCGTCGGCGGTGACCGGGGTCCCGTCGTCGGTGAATCCGACCACGATGCGCCCGAGCCGGGCCCGCAGGTCGTGCAGCGAGGTCGCCAGCGACAGGATCACCATCACCTCGCTCGCCGCGGTGATGTCGAAGCCGGCCTGGCGCGGGACGCCGTCCATGCGGGCACCCAGACCCACCACCACGTTGCGCAGCGACCGGTCGTTGACGTCCAGCACCCGACGCCAGGTGATGGTGCGCGGGTCGATCCGCAGGTCGTTGCCGTGGTGCAGGTGGTTGTCAACCATGGCGGTCAGCAGGTTGTGCGCCGCGGTGACGGCGTGGAAGTCGCCGGTGAGGTGCAGGTTGATCGACTGCATCGGCACGACCTGGCTGTAGCCGGCCCCGGCCGCCCCGCCCTTGATGCCGAAGGTCGGCCCGAGCGAGGGCTGGCGCAGCGAGAGCATCGACCGGTGCCCGAGCAGCGACAGGGCCTGGGCCAGGCCGATCGAGGTCGTGGTCTTGCCCTCGCCCAGCGGGGTGGGGGTCACGGCCGTGATCACGACGTACTTCGCTATGGGCCGCTCGGCCAGCGGAGCCAGGGCCGTGGGGGCGACCTTGGCGACGTACCTGCCGTAGGGCTCGAGGTGCTCCGCGGCGATGCCGGCGGCCGCGGCTACGTCCTGGATGGGAAGCAGGTCGGCTGCGCGGCCGATCTCGAGATCGGTGAGAGGGGCGTCGGTCATGGCGCCAGCATGGCTGCGGCGACCCCCGGATGGGTGGACGTGCCCCGAAGGGCAACGGGTCGCGGCGGTCGGCGGTCCCCCCACGAGAACTGGACTATTACCCCGATTGTGGTCTGATGGAGGCACCGCCGCTGCCGCCTGCACGAGGAGCCACCCCGATGACCCGTCCCACCCGCCGCCTGCGCACCGCCGTCGCGGCGTGTGCCGTCGCCGCCCTCGGGGTGCAGGTCCTGCCCGCGGCGGCCGCTCCCAGCGCGGTCCCGGTGCGGACCGCCGCCGCCGTCCTGCCGGCCGTCGCCCCCGCCGCCGTCCGCAGCGCCCTCCCGCGGCTGCCCGGGGCCGTGGCACCGAGCTTCTTCGGGGTGCACGACTTCTCGCCCATCGGGCGCAACGGGTGGCCGCTCACCGCCGTCGGGTCGATCCGGCTCTGGGACGTCGGCGTGACCTGGCGCGACATCGAGAAGCGCAAGAACGTCTACGACTTCACCCGGCTGGACACGATCACCCGCGAGGCCAAGCTGCGCGGTGCCGACGTGCTGATCGTCCTCGGCCAGACGCCTCGGTTCTACGCCAGCAAGGTCCGCAGCACCGATGTGTACGGCCCCGGTGCGGCGTCGATGCCGACCAACCTGAATGCCTGGAAGCGCTACATCCAGGCGGTCGCGAACCGGCCCAACATCAGGAACAACCCCCGGGTCCAGTTCCAGGTGTGGAACGAGGCGAACGTGACCGAGTTCTGGACCGGGTCGCAGGCGCAGATGGCGCTGCTGACCAAGCTGACGCGCGACGCGCTGACCCCGACCAAGACCTCGCGCTACCTGTTGGCCCCGGCCCTGGTGACCCGCGCGACCTTCCAGCGCACCTGGATGGACCGGTTCTACGCGCAGAGGGTCAACGGCCGACCGGTGGCCGACTACGTCAACGCGGTGTCGCTGCAGCTCTACCCGCTGCCGACCGGCTCGCCCGAGGACTCGATGTCGATCCTGGCCCAGGACAAGAAGATCCTGGCCAAGTACCGCGTCCGCAAGCCGATCTGGAACACCGAGATCAACTACGGGCTCAGCGGTCCGCACAACGTCGCTCCGCTGTCGGCCAGCAGGCAGGCGGCCAACGTCTCGCGCACACTGCTGCTGAACGCCAACGCCGACGTCAAGCGGGTGTTCTGGTACGCGTGGGGCAACACGACGATCGCGAACACGCGGACGACCGGCCCGAACGGTTTCTCCCTCACGCTGGCCGGCAAGGGGTACGGCGTCACCCGGTCGTGGCAGGTCGGAGCTCAGGCCCGTGGCTGCAGCCGCAGCTCGTCCGGCACCTACACCTGCA
>JACMOY010000260.1 GCA_014377795.1 Actinomycetota bacterium
GCCGCGATGCTGCTGGCATGGCCTACGACGTGCAGCTCGCGGGCCGGATCCGCGACCTCGTGGGAGGCGAGCCCGGTGTGGGCGAGAAGCAGATGATCGGCGGACTGGCGGTCCTGGTCGTCGGCACCATGGCCGTCAGCGTCAGCGGCGAGGGCGGTCTGCTGGTGCGCATCGACCCGGCGCTGGACGAGTCCGATGAGCGGGCGGCGCGGGCCCGCCCCTTTGAGATGGGCGGACGCCGGATGAGCGGTTGGCGCCACGTCGACGCCGAGGCGCTGGCCACCGACGAGGAGCTGCGGTGGTGGGTCGATCGCGGCGTCGCGAGAGCGCGGTCGCTTCCACCCAGGTGAGGGGCCGAAACCTCGTCGGCCACCCCGCGACGCCGTGATCTGATGAGGCATGCAGATCGCAGCCCCGACGAAGGCACGTCCCGGCGACAAGGTGGCGGTGGTGTCGCCGTCGTTCGCGGCGCCCGGGGTCGCCCCGGCCGTGCACGAGCAGGCGATGCGCCGGCTGGCCGACGTCACCGGCCTCGTGCCGGTCGAGTACCCCACGACCCGGCGGGTCGGCGCGTCCGCGAGGGGCCGTGCGGCCGACCTGAACGCCGCTTTCGCCGACCCCGAGATCCGGGCGGTCCTTGCCACGATCGGCGGTGAGGACCAGATCACGGTCGTGCCGCACCTGGATGCCAACGCTGTCCGCGCCGATCCCAAGCCCTACCTCGGGTACAGCGACAACACGAACATCCTCTCGTGGCTGTGGTCCAACGGGGTCGCCGGGTTCTACGGCGGGTCGACCCAGGTGCAGCTCGGCCCTGGGCCGGGCCTGGACGCCTGCCACCGCGACGCGCTGCTGGCCGCCCTGCTGACCGGCGGACGGCTGGAGGTCACCGACCCGGGGGAGTCCGAGGACGTCGGTCGGGAGTGGGCCGACCCCGCGGCCCTGACCGAGTACGGCGAGCGCGAGCCGACGCAGCCGTGGGCCTGGTCGGGCCCCGATCGCAGCGTCACCGGGCGCACCTGGGGTGGCTGCATCGAGGTGGTGCAGTGGATCCTGACGGCGGGACGGTTCGCCACCGACCCGGCCGTCCTGGCCGGGGGCGTGCTGCTGCTGGAGACGAGCGAGGACCTCATCCCCGCGCAGGAGTTCGGCTGGATCCTGCGCTCGCTCGGTGAGCGGGGGATGCTGGAGGCAGTCGACGCGGTGCTCGTCGCCCGCCCGCCGGCGTCCGACCTCGAGCGCCGTCGGGACGCCGTGGAACGAGCGGCCCACCGCGACGCCCAGCGCGACACTGCGCTGGCGGTGCTGGGTCGTTACAACCCCGACGCGGTCGTGTGCATCGGCGTCCCGTTCGGCCACACGCGGCCGCAGTGGATCCTGCCGTACGGCGGCCAGGTCACCGTTGACGGTGCGCTGCAACGGGTCTGGGCGGACTACGACTGACCGAGATCAGGTCGTGCGGGGCCGCCAGCCGTCCGGGTCGGTGCCCCCGGGCACCGGTGCCGCGGGGTCGTACGGCGTGCGGGTGAAGACGAACGTGCCGACGTCCAGGGCGACGACCTGCCCGTCCACCTCGACCGGCTGCAGCCGCTCGCCGTGGTGGTACCCGTCCAGCCCGACCCAGGTCGCCCCGTCGCGTCGAAAGCGCGCGGCCCGACCGCCGTCCAGCAGCGGGATCATCGAGAGGACGCCATCGGCCCGCAGCCGCAGCCCGAACGAGGACGTGCCCCAGTACCACGTGCCGACCAGGCGCAGCGCGTCGTCGTCGGCAGCCAGTGGCACCCACGGGTCGACCACGCGGGGCTCGTGCTGCCGGACGGTCTCGAGCATCCGCTGCGCCAGCGCGCCGTCCAACCCGGTGGTGGCGTTGGCCAGGGCGACCGCGCCGACCCCCTGCTCGACGTCGACGGTGATCCCCGCGAGGAACCCGGGCATCGACCCGCCGTGCCCGACGTAGGTGCGGCCGCCCGAGCGCGAGATCTGCAGCCCCAGCCCGTACGCCGACCAGCCGGTCGCGTCGGGGTCGACGCCCGCGGGCTCGCGCATCTCCTCCAGCGAGGCCGTCGACAGCACGTCCCCGGTGTCGCCCAGCAGGAACGCGGCGAACCGGCCCAGGTCGGTGAGGGTGGCCCACAGCTGGCCGGCCGGGGCCATCGCGACGGCGTCGTGCTCGGGCTCGGGCTGCAGGACGTCGGCCCAGGGGTGCACGGCCCAACCGCAGGCCGCCCGACCATCGGGCCGGGTGGTGGTGCGGCGCATGCCCAGCGGCAGTAGCACCTCGTCCCGGACGACGTCGGCCCAGGACCGTCCGCGAAGACGGGCCACGACCTCACCGACCGCCCCGAAACCCAGGTTGGAGTAGTGGAACCGGCGCCCGGCGCCGTGCAGCAGGTCGCTGTCGCGGTCGAACCGGGCCGCCAGCTCGGGCCAGGTCAGCCCCGGCGTCCGCTCCCACCACAGCCCCGGGCTCTCGGCTCGCAGCCCGGCGTCGTGGGCGAGCAGCTGGCCCAGCGTGCGGTCACCGAACGGCGTCCCCGGCAGGTGCCGCTCGAGCGGGTCGTCCAGGTCGCACAACCCCTCGTCGCGCAGCCGCAGCAGGGCGACGGTGGTGACCGTCTTGGTGATCGACCCGATCCGGTACTGGACGTCGGCGCCGGGCTCGACGCCGTCGACGCAGCCCCGACCGGCCGACCACGCCAGGGCCCCGTCCCGGACGACGCCCGCCACCAGGCTGGGCAGCCGCCCGCGACGCTGTACGTCGGCGACGTCCGCGAGCAGCAGGCGGGCGGTGGCGGGGGCGAGCTGATCGGCGGTCACGGCGCGGACGATACCGCCCGCTGCGAGGGCCAGGTGAGAGCCCGGCTCAGCTGCCCTGGCCCATGCTCCACAGCTGCCACTGGGTCGTGCGCAACCGGCGCGGCTGCTGCAGCACGGTGACGACGGCGTGCGCGACGTCCTCGGGCAGCAGGTACTCGTCCAGCTCCGGGTCGCCCTCGGTGCGGCCGGCGCCGATCGCGAACTCGGTCTTGACCCCGGCGGGGCAGATCGCCGTCACCCGGATGCCCTCGGTGCGCACCTCGCGGTCGGGCGCACCGGCCAGACCCACCTGCGCGAACTTGGTGGCGGCGTAGACCGCCTCGTCCGCGCCGCCGCGCAGACCAGCCACCGAGCTGACGACGACGACGTCGCCACCGGCGCCGGGGTCGCGACGGAACTGCGCCACGGCGGCGCGCACGGCCCACACCGTGCCCTCGAAGTTGGTGCGCATCATGACCTGCAGCTGCTCGTCGCTCGTGTCGAGGATGCCGCCGTAGATGCCGATGCCGGCGTTGGCGACCATGCTGTCGAGCCGACCGAAGCTGTCGACCGCGGCGCTCACCAGGTCGGTCGCGCTGGCGGGGTCCTGGACGTCGCCGACCACCACCTGCACGCGGTCCGCGCCGAACTCCTGCGCCAGGGCGTCCAGCCGCTCGCGCCGTCGTGCCTGAACCACGACCTTGGCGCCCGCCTCGAGCAGCAACCGGGCGCTGGCCGCGCCGATGCCGGTGCTGGCTCCGGTGATGGCGATGACGGTGTCGGTGATGTCGCGGGACGGTGCAGGCACGGGGATCTCCAGTCGTGGGGGGCGGACCACGACCGGGCCGCCGGCGGTGAAGTCTGCCAGAGCGGCCCCCGGTGGGCCGCCGGGGACGCCGTCAGGCGGGACGCACGACCAGGACGCTCGCCCGTCCGGCGACCCGGGTCAGCACGATGGTGGCCTCGGCGTCACCGGTGAGACGCAGCTGACGCCGCAGCGCATCGGGGTCGACGGCGCTGCCGCGCTTCTTGATGGTCAGCCGGCCGACGCCGCGGTCGCGCAGGTGGGTGCGCAGCGTCTTGAGGTGGAACGGCATGACCTCATCGACCACGTAGGAGTGCAGGTACGGCGAGCCCACCGGTGCGTCGGTGGACAGGTAGGCGATGGTCGGGTCGATCAGCCGGCCACCGACGGACGCCGCCACGTCGGCTACCAGCCCGGCCCGGATGACCGCCCCGTCGGGCTCGTGCAGGAACGCGCCGACCGGCGCCACCTCGGCCCGCGCGAGCCCGGGGTCGCCGGCCAGGTCGTGTGCGGTGCCGACGCCGTCCAGCAGCAGCGCGCTGCGGGCCACGCCCTCGCGGGCCAGTGAGCCCGACCACAGCGCGCACTCGACCACGTCGCCGCCGACCGACACCCACTGGGCCTCGACGCCCTCGGGCAGCAGGTGGTGGGCGATGCCCGGGGCGAGCTTGGCGCCGGTCGCGGGCACCCGCCGCATCACGTCCAGCACGAACGAGTAGGGCGGCGAGAACGCCTCGGGGTCGAAGGTGCGCCGTGAGCTGCCGGCCGCACCGGTGCGGCGAGCGGGGTCCAGCCACACCCCGTCACCGGGCGCGAGCTCGGCGGCCAGGTCCAGCTCGGTGACGTCGGCGCAGCGCACCACCGCGTCCGGCCAGTGCCGCAGGTTGACCGCGGCCAGCGCGGCGGTCAGCTCATCGGCGTCCACGGCGAGCACCTCGCGGTCCAGGCCCGCGAGGGCCATCGCGTCCGAGCCCAGGCCGCACCCGAGGTCGGCGACCCGCCCGCAACCGGCGCCGACGTACCGGCGGGCGTGGTGCGCCGCGACCGCGAGCCGGGTGGCCTGCTCGAGCCCGTCGGCGGTGAAGAGCATGGCGTCGGCGAACGGCCCGAGCTTGGCTCGGGCACGAAGGCGCAGCCGGGACTGGGTCAGGGCGGCGGCGACCAGCGCGGGGTCGTGGCCCTGGCCGCGCAGGCGCTCGCCGAGGGCCATCGCCGAACCCTCGTCGTAGGTGGGAAGGGACTCGAGCACGGCCCACCCGTCCGGGGTCAGCAGCGATCGCATCCCAGCCAGGTCCACCGGGCGATCCTCGCACGCAGCCCGCCGCAGATGGTGCTGGCACTCAGGTTGACCGAGTGCTAACCCAGCGCCTAGATTCTGTGTTGGCACTCTCACCCCGAGTGTGCCAGTCGTGAGCTCAGCACCGACCCCCGCGACGGCGGTGCGAAGGTCTCACGCCAATGACAGGTTCCAGTCTCGACATTCCCGAAGGGGAGGTCACGAAGTGTCGGTCAACATCAAGCCGCTCGAGGACCGGATCGTCGTCAAGGCCCTTGAGGCCGAGCAGACGACGGCCTCAGGTCTGGTCATCCCGGACAACGCGAAGGAGAAGCCCCAGGAGGGCGAGGTCCTCGCGATCGGTCCCGGCCGAGTCGACGACAACGGCGTGCGGGTTCCGCTCGACGTCCAGGTCGGCGACAAGGTCATCTACAGCAAGTACGGCGGCACCGAGGTGAAGTACAGCGGCGAGGAGTTCCTCATCCTCTCCGCTCGCGACGTCCTCGCCGTCGTCGTCAAGTAGCACCATCCCCGTCGCAGCCCGGCTGCGACACGTGACACCGCCCCGGCGGCCCGGACCACCTGGGCTGTCGGGGCGTCTCACGTCACCGTCTCACCTTCTTCACCGCCGAAAGGGACATCAACACCCATGGCCAAGACTCTGGAGTTCAACGACTCCGCCCGTCGCTCGCTCGAGCGCGGCGTGGACGCCCTCGCCAACGCCGTCAAGGTGACGCTCGGCCCCAAGGGCCGCAACGTCGTCATCAGCAAGTCGTGGGGCGCCCCGACGATCACCAACGACGGCGTGACCATCGCCCGTGAGGTCGAGCTCGACGACCCCTACGAGAACCTCGGCGCCCAGCTCGCCAAAGAGGTCGCCACCAAGACCAACGACGTCGCCGGTGACGGCACCACCACCGCGACCGTCCTCGCCCAGGCCCTGGTGCACGAGGGTCTGCGCAACGTCGCGGCCGGCGCTGCGCCGTCCAGCCTCAAGCGCGGCATCGACGCGGCCGTCGACGCGATCAGCGAGCAGCTGCTCACGATGGCCCGCGAGGTCGACGGCAAGGACGACATCGCCCACGTCGCCACCATCTCGGCCCAGGACCGCACGATCGGCGAGCTCATCGCCGAGGCGTTCGACAAGGTCGGCAAGGACGGCGTCATCACGGTCGAAGAGGCCTCGACCACTGCGCTCGAGCTGGACTTCACCGAGGGCATGCAGTTCGACAAGGGCTACCTCTCGCCGTACTTCGTCACTGACGCCGAGCGCATGGAGGCCGTCCTCGAGGACGCCTACGTGCTGATCCACCAGGGCAAGATCTCGGCCGTCGCCGACCTGCTGCCGCTGCTGGAGAAGGTGCTCGGCGCCGGCAAGAGCCTGTCCATCGTGGCCGAGGACGTCGAGGGCGAGGCCCTGTCGACGATCGTGGTCAACAAGATCCGCGGCACCTTCACCGCCGTCGCCGTCAAGGCGCCGGGCTTCGGTGACCGTCGCAA
>JACMOY010000261.1 GCA_014377795.1 Actinomycetota bacterium
CGACCTCTTTGCCCTGCGTCACATGGCATCCGGGGCGGGCGGCGGCACCCAGTGCGGCCTCGGTCACCTGCGCGGCGACGTCCCGGGGGGCCCGGCGCGGGTGCAGGACGACGCCGGCGGGCTTGGTCTCGACGTGCACCCCCGGCCGGTCGGCTGCCAGGGCGAGGAACGCCGAGTGCACCGACGCGAGCGCGTCGCGGGCGTCGTCGTCCAGCTGGACATCGGTGCCGTCGACCTCGGCGCCGTGGCTGCCCACGAGCACCAGGCGGCTGCCCGGGGTGACCTGCGCGACGGCACGCAGGCTGGTCAGCGCGCGGCCGGACACCAGGGCGACGTGCACGCCGTCGATCGCCGCGAGGCGCTCGAGCAGCTCGTCGGTGCCCGGCAGGGCGCGTGCGGCCTCGGGCTGCTCGACGATCGGGGCGAGCACGCCGTCGAAGTCCAGCGCCACCAGCAGTGGACGTCGGCGCAGCCACTCGCTGAGCCGAGCCCGCAGCTCATCGGTCACGGTTCACCGGTGGCTCGGCCCTCGGAGGGGTTGAGCGCGCACAGGAACGAGTCGGCCCAGCGGCGGACGTCGTTCTCGCGCACCCTGCGCCGCATGGAGCGCATCCGGCGGCGCTTGTCGCGCGGGTCGGCGTCCAGGGCTTCGCGGATCGTGCGCTTGAGCCCGCCGATGTCGTGGGGGGTGCAGATGAACGCGCGGTCCAGCTCGCCCGCCGCACCGGTGAACTCGCTGAGCACCAGCGCCCCGCCCTCGTCGAACCGGCAGGTGACGTACTCCTTGGCGACCAGGTTCATCCCGTCGCGCAGGGGAGTCACCAGCATCACGTCGGCGGCGAGGTACAGCGCGGCCATCTCGCTGCGCCCGTGCGACTGGTGCAGGTAGTGGATCGCCGGCGAGCCCAGCTGACCGAAGTCGCCGTTCGCGCGCCCGACCGTGACCTCGACCTGCTCGCGCAGCTCGATGTAGGCGGTGACGCGCTCGCGGCTCGGCGTCGCCACCTGCACCAGGACCGTGTCGGGCGGGGCGAGCACACCGTCGGTGAGCAGCTCCTCGTACGCCTTGAGCCGGTGGCGGATGCCCTTGGTGTAGTCGAGCCGGTCGACGCCGAGCAGGACCTGGCGCGGGTCGCCGAGGTCGTGCCGGATCTGCTTGGCCCGCTCCTGCACCTCGGGGGTGCGGGCCAGCTCCTCCAGCCCGCTGGCGTCGATCGAGATGGGGAACGCAGCCGCGCGCACCACCCGCTCGGCGCCGTCGGCACCGGGGACGGTGACGGTGTGGCCCCGCGTGCTCAGCCCCAGCAGCTGCCGACAGACGCGCAGGAAGTTCTCGGCGTCGGCCCGCCGCTGAAACCCCAGCAGGTCGGCGCCGAGCAGCCCCTCGATGACCTGGCGGCGCCACGGCAGCTGGGCGAACAGCTCGACCGACGGGAACGGGATGTGGTCGAACCAGCCGATCTGGACGTCGGGCCGCAGCTCGCGCAGCATCGCGGGCACCAGCTGCAGCTGGTAGTCGTGCACCCACACGGTGGCACCGGGGGCGGCCAGGTCGGCCGCAGCCTGCGCGAATCGCTGGTTGACCTCGTGATAGCCCTCGAACCAGCGCCGCCGGTAGCGCGGTGGGACGATCACGTCGTGGTAGAGCGGCCACAAGGTCTCGTTGCTGAACCCCTCGTAGTGGTTCTCGATCTCGTCCTGCGACAGGGGGACGGCGTGCAGATGCATCCCGTTCTCGTCAAAAGGTTCCGGCGCCTCGCCGGGGTCGCCTGACCAGCCGATCCACGCGCCGTCGCGGTCGATCATCACCGACTCCATCGCGGTCACGAGCCCGCCCGGGCTCTTCGACCAGCTGACGTTGCCCTCGTTGTCCTGGACGCGGTCGACCGGCAGGCGGTTGGCCACGACGACGAGGTCGTAGCGGTGTTCGGCCACGGCCACGGGTGCTCAGCTCCTTGTCGACGGTCACCGCCAGAGTAGAGGCACGTGGCCGGGCTCGGTACGCGGGTCTGTGGCGAGATGCACCTTTCGTCCACTGCCGCTGCGGCCGCCACGGGGCTACGGTGAGGCGTGTCCGTGGGAGTCAGCCGACCTGGGAGGCGATGGCTGTGCGCATCAACGACGTGACCCGCCACAAGGGAACCGACGTGGTGACGATCACCCCCGACGCGAGCGTGGGGGATCTGCTCGACCTGTTGTTCCGCAACGGGATCGGAGCCGTCGTCGTGTCGCAGGATGGGCGAGCGGTCGAGGGGATCGTGAGCGAGCGTGACGTCGTCCGCCACCTGCAGGCCCGTGGCGCGGCCGTCATCGACGCGCCCGTGGCCGACATCATGACCACCGAGGTATCGACCTGCGCCCCCACCGACGACGTCGAGCAGCTGATGCGCCAGATGACCGAGCTGCGCGTGCGGCACGTGCCCGTCGTCGAGAACGGTGTGCTGCACGGCATCGTCAGCATCGGTGACCTGGTCAAGCACCGGATCGACGAGCTGCAGCTCGAGCGCGACGAGCTCGTCGGTTACCTCAACAGCTGACCTTCCTCGCGTACCGTGGCCCCCATGACGGGGGGGCCTGCGGGTGACGGGGTGAGGACCGAGGTGGGCCACCTCGGTCCCTATCGGCTGCTGCACCGGCTGGGCGAGGGCGGCATGGGGGTCGTCCACCTCGGGCTCGACCGGGCCGGGCGGGCGGTGGCGATCAAGGTGCTGCGCGCGCACGTCGCCCACGACCCGGACGCCCGTGCCCGGCTGAAGCGCGAGGTCTCGAGCCTGCTGCGCGTGCGGCACCCGCTGGTCGCCGAGGTGCTCGATGCCGACGTCGACGGAGACCAGCCGTACGTCGTCACCCGGTTCGTGCCCGGGCCGGGCCTGGACGCCGTGGTCAAGGACGAGGGTGCCCTGCCGGCCGCCCGGCTGACCGTCCTCGGGCGCGGGCTGTCCCAGGCGCTCGGAGCGATCCACGCGGCCGGCGTCGTCCACCGCGACCTCAAGCCCGGCAACGTCCTGGTGCTGGACGGCCAGCCGGTCGTCATCGACTTCGGCATCGCCCACGTCGCGGACGACGTCCGCCTGACGTCGGTCGGCCTGGTCATGGGCACCCCGGGCTACCTCTCGCCCGAGGTCATCGAGGGCGAGCCGGTCGGAACCGCGACCGACTGGTGGGGCTGGGCCGCGACGCTGGCCTTCGCGGCCAGCGGGCGCCCGCCGTTCGGTCGCGGCCCGATGGACGTCGTCATCGACCGCGTGCGTCGCGGCCAGTGCGACCTGGACGGCGTCGACCGGCGTCTGCAACCGCTGCTGGTCGCCGCGCTGGACGTCGACCCGGCGCGCCGGCCGGGTGCGGACGAGGTGCTGCACGCGCTGGACCGGTACGCCGCGGGCGAGGACACGACCCTCGCCCTGTCGTCGCCGACGACCCGGTTGGTGCCGCTGGCCCGCACGGCGCCGGTCACCCGGCCGACCGTCGTTCCGGAGCCGGCGCCGGCGCCGGCCTGGGCGGCCCGGCACACCCCTGGGCCCGCTCTGCCCCTCGCGC
>JACMOY010000262.1 GCA_014377795.1 Actinomycetota bacterium
GCCCGCAGGTCCACCGCGGCCGCGGCCGGCCTGCGGGTGACCGGCTACCGCGTCCGCAGCGGCGACACCGTGGGCGCCATCGCGGTGCGCAGCCGCTCGACCGTCGCCGCGATCCTCAAGGCCAACCACCTGACGCTCACCAGCCGGATCCAGCCGGGGCAGGTCCTGCGCGTGCCCACCCGGTCGGTGTTCGCGGCGACCGCGAACTCCTTCGCCGGCCGCACGTACGCGGCCACGATCGTCAGCGCGGCCGCCAGCAACCGGCACCGGCTGGCGAGCAGCGCGGTGCCCGGCCGCGCCACCACCCGACAGCTCATCGCGCGGACCGCCCGGCGGTACGGCGTCGACCCGGCTCTCGCGCTCGCCGTGGGCTACCAGGAGTCCGGCTGGAACCAACGGCAGGTGTCGGTGGCGAACGCGATCGGGGTCATGCAGGTCATCCCCTCGTCCGGACGCTGGGCCAGCGAGCTGGTCGGTCGCCGCCTCAACCTGCTCGACACCCGCGACAACATCACCGCCGGTGTGGTCATCCTGCGGGCCCTGACCCGCAGCGCCCGCCACCCTGACCACGTGATCGCCGGCTACTACCAGGGCCTGGGCTCGGTGCAGAGCCGCGGCATGTTCGTCGACACCAAGGCGTACGTGCGCAGCGTCAAGGTGCTGCGCGGCAGGTTCGCCTGAGCTGGCCGCCGGACGCCGGGCCGCACGGGTTCGCGCCCGACATCCCGGCCGACGCGGGCAGCCGAACGTAGACTCGCCGCCGTGGACGTGCCGGTCTCGGACCCTCTCGTCGGGCGTCTGCTCGACGGTCGCTACGCCGTGCGCTCGCGCATCGCCCGCGGCGGTATGGCGACGGTCTACCTGGCCGTCGACCAGCGGCTGGAACGAGATGTGGCCGTCAAGGTGATGCACGCGGGGCTCTCGGCGGACGAGGACTTCGTGCGGCGCTTCATCCGCGAGGCCCGCTCGGCGGCCCGGCTCAGCCACCCCGGCATCGTCCAGGTCTTCGACCAGGGCGAGGACGACGGCATCGTGTTCCTGGCGATGGAGCACGTCGCGGGCCGCACCCTGCGCGACCTGATGCGCGAGCGCGGGCCGCTCAGCGCCCGCGAGGCGCTCGACGTCCTCGAACCCGTTCTCGATGCCCTGGCCGCGGCGCACCGGGCCGGCATCGTGCACCGCGACATCAAGCCCGAGAACGTGCTGCTGGCCGACGACGGCCGGGTCAAGGTCGCGGACTTCGGGCTGGCCCGCGCTGTGAGCACCTCGACGGTCGCCAGCCAGACCGGCGTCCTGCTGGGCACGGTCGCCTACCTGGCCCCTGAGCAGGTCGAGCGCGGCGTGGCCGACGCCCGCAGCGACGTGTACGCCGCCGGGGTGCTGCTGTTCGAGATGGCGACCGGGAGCAAGCCGTTCGAGGGTGAGACGGCGCTGCAGGTGGCCTACCAGCACGTGCACGACGACGTCCCGGCCCCCTCGACCCGTGCGTCCGGGGTGGCCCCGCTGGTGGACGGCATCGTCCTCACCGCGGCCGCCCACGACCCCGACGAGCGGCCGGGTGACGCCCGCGAGCTGCTGATCATCGTCCGTGAGGCCCGTCGCCGGGCCACGGACGACGACCTCGACCGGCGGCCGCAGGCGCACCGCACCGCACCGGCGTCCGGGCGCGACGCCGCGACCGTCGCGATCGGCGCCCGACCCGCGCTGGACCACCGCAGCGGCGACACCGGGCTGATCGCGGTGCATGCCCCGCCGGCGCGCCGTCGCCACCGGGGTCGCGTCGTGCTCCTGATCGTGCTGCTGGCCGCCGGCCTGCTCGGGGTCGGCGGCTGGTACGGCGGCGCCGGGCCGGGCGCGTACACCGCGGTGCCCGCGGTGGTCGGCGAACCCGCGGCCGACGCGCAGGCCGAGCTCACCCGAGCGCAGCTGCGCAGCACCGTGGTCGAGCAGTACTCCGAGACCGACCCCGCGGGCCGGGTCATCAGCGCCGATCCCGGGTCCCGGGTGCGCAAGAACGGCAGCGTCACCCTCGTCGTGTCGCGCGGCCCCGAGCGCCACCCGGTGCCCGCCGTCGCCGGCCGGCCCGAGGCCGCGGCCCGCGAGGCCCTCGCCAACAACGGGCTGAGCATCGGCCCCGTGACCCGGGCCTACGACGAGAAGGTGGCGGCGGGACGCGTCGTCTCCAGCGACCCCGCGGTGAGCACGCGGCTGCGCTCGGGCTCTGCGGTGACCCTGGTGGTCAGCCGCGGCCGGCGGCCGATCGCGATCCGCAGCTACGTCGGCACGGCCGCAGACCAGGCCGCGGCGGCTCTGACCAAGGCGGGTCTTCGGGTGACGACCCGGCAGGTGTTCGACGACACGGTCGCCGAAGGGGACGTCGTGTCGCAGCGGCCGGCGTCCGGCACGGGCTTCGCCGGCACGCAGGTTGCGCTGGTCGTGTCCAAGGGGCCCGAGCTGGTGAGCGTCGAACCGGTGATCGGCCGCCAGATCGGTGAGGCGACCCGCCTGCTGCAGGCGCAGGGCTTCACCGTCGTGGTGCAGAAGGCGTTCGGGGGCTTCTTCGGCACGGTGCGCTTCCAGACCCCCAGCGGTGGCGCGCGCGTCAAGCCGGGCGCCACCATCACCCTCACCGTGATCTGAGCGTCCCGTCCTGACCACCGCGGCTCGGCCGACCACGTTGCCGGCCCTCGGGCTCGTGGCGGTCACGGCCGTGTGGGGCAGCACCTTCGTCCTGATCAAGGCCGTCGTGACCGACCTGCCGGTCCTGGACTTCCTCGCCGTCCGGTTCACCATCGCGGCCGTGGTCATGGTGGTGGCGTTCGGATCGCACCTGCGCCGGCTGACGCGGGCGCAGTGCACCCGCGCGGTGCTTCTCGGCGTGGTCTACGGCGCGGCGCAGATCCTGCAGACCTACGGCCTGGCGCACACCCCCGCCGCCGTCAGCGGCTTCGTCACCGGCACCTACGTCGTGATCACCCCCGTGCTGAGCGCGCTGCTGCTGCGTCAGCGGACGCCGTCGAGCACCTGGGTGGCAGTGGGTCTGGCCACCGGTGGCCTGGCCCTGCTCGCCCTGCGCGGGCTCTCGGTCGGCCCCGGTGAGCTGCTCACCCTCGCATCGGCGGTGCTGTACGCCGCCCACATCGTGGGCCTGGGCCGCTGGTCGGACGCCGGCGACTCGCTGGGCCTGGCCACGATGCAGATGCTGGCCATCGCCGTCCTGTGCGCGGTCGCGGCGCTGCCCGGTGGGGTGGCCCTGCCCGCGACCGGACGCGCCTGGCTCGCGGTGCTCTACACCGCGATCGCGGCCGGGGCGTTCGCCCTCGTCGTGCAGACCTGGGCGCAGGCCCACCTGCCTGCCACCCGAGCCGCCGTGATCATGACGATGGAGCCGGTGTTCGCCGCTGCCTTCGCCGTCGGCCTCGGCGGTGAGCACCTGACCTGGCGAACCGCCGTCGGCGGCCTGCTGGTGCTCACCGCCATGTACGTCGCCGAGCTCGGACCGCGACGCTCCCGGCGGACGTCGGTTGGGGCTACGCTTCTGGTGCAGGGCGTGGGAACCCACGACGCGACGCCAGGAGGGCCCCGGGCATGAACACCTCACCGACGTCGCCGGCGAGCGAGGCAGTCGTGTCGCTCCGCGACTACCGAGCCGCCACGCATGGCACCGAGTCGGGATCCGTCGAGGAAGACATCCACGAGCTCGGTGACCGCACCCCCATCCAGGCCCTGAGCGCCGCGTACGCCGAGCGCATCGCGCTCATCCGCGCCCACGCCCCGGCAGAGGAGCTGATGGCCAGCTCCGCGCTGATCGCCACCCTCGAGCGAACC
>JACMOY010000263.1 GCA_014377795.1 Actinomycetota bacterium
ACGTGGCAGACAAACGGCGCTCGTACCTCGACACGGGCGTGCTCATCGCCGCGATGGATGAGGGCGATGGACACCACTCAGCGTGCCAGCCGCTCATCCGGGCTGCCGAGTCCGGCAGGGTGACCTTGCTGTGGTCTTCGCCGCTTGAGTACGACCTGGAGACCGCCGGGGCCGAACGCCGGGCACGTCGACTCACGTGGCTCCACGAATGCCGTGTCACGACGCACACGACTGCGCCCTTCGTGCTCGACATTTCGCGTCTGGACGAAGGGGACGTCCTTTCCGGAGATGAGGACGCAGAAGCAATGACCGCGCTACATCGACTGCTCTTCAAGCCCCCCGCCGAACGCAACTCTGGCTATTCCCACCGACGCCCCAACTTGGACCTGCACCATGCGTACACCGCGGTCAAGCAGCGCGCCGATCTGGTGACAGTCGACGATGACGATCTTTGGAAGAAGCGACACCGGATCTTCGCGCAAGCCGGTCTGCGCGTGCTCCACCCCGACGAGGCTGTTCGTCGGCCGCGGAAGAGTGCGGGCAAGCCCGCAGGTGTTGCACCGGCGGATCGGCGGTCATCGCCAAGCGCTCGGTAGTGCCAGTTCTGCGTCCACCGCTCATCGGCTACTCCGATCGGGCAGGAGTCCCTGCAGCCGGGCGGTAACGCAACTCCGCAGGACGTCCAGGTCGGCCACGGCGTCGTTGAGGGCGCCCCCAAGACCAAGGCCGGCGACCACCGGCGCGTCGACATCGGCGCACGGGTCATCGGCGTCCTGATCGCACACCAGATCGCCCAGGCCGGCGAGCGTGCCAGCTGGGGGAGCGGGTACACCGACGGGGGCCGCGTGTTCGCCCGCGAGAACGGCGCGGACCTGTACCCCGAGCAGATCACCAAGACGTTCACGCGACTGGCGAAGGCCGCGGGGCTGCGGCCGGTGCGGCTGCGCGACCTGCGGCATGGGGCTGCGTCGCTGATGCTCGCCGAGGGGACGGACATCGCCGTGGTGTCGAAGCGGCTGGGGCACTCGTCGGTCGCGATCACCGCCGACACGTACTCCCACCTGCTTGCCGGGGTGGGCCGTCAAGCCGCTGACGCGACGGAGGCACTCGTGCGCCCGCGCGCGCAGGAGCACGCACGAACTGCAGCTGCTGGTGCGCCCACGAGCGCGCCCACGGAGACGGCGAGCGCACCTGATGCGCCCACATTGCGCCCACGACGGCCCCAGAACAACGCAGCGGGTCCCCTCCGTGGAGGGAACCCGCTGGTCAAGCCTGGTGCGCCATCAGGGACTCGAACCCCGAACCCGCTGATTAAGAGTCAGCTGCTCTGCCAATTGAGCTAATGGCGCAACGGGTGTTGAGACTACCAGCAGCGGCACGAGTGGCCGAACTGGTCCTCAGTGATTGATCCACCACTGCGACTGCGGCGCGCCCTCGGTGCGCAGGATGCCGGCCGAATCGGGGCCGCTGGGCTCCACGAGGTCCATGATCAGCGAGAGCGGCACGTGCTCGTGCAGCAGGCCCATGACCTCGTTGTCGACGGGGTCGTGCGCGGTCTCGGCGGGGCCTGTCGTCGGTGTGTGGCTGATGGTCGTCATGTCGCCCTCCATTGGCTTGGCGTCCACGCACATCTTCGGCAGGCCCCATCAGGGACTTGACCGGAAGGACTAGTTACATCGGGTGATGTCGGGCATCACCCGTCCGGCCCTCACCGGGTCACGACGGCGGCGACCAGCAGGGCCACCGCGGCGAGGTTGAGGCTGAAGCCGTGTTGCTGGCGACCGGCGGCGATCAGCCCGGCGTAGCCGGCGGCCATGGCGGCGGCCGACCCGGCGAGCAGCAGCGAGACGGCGGACGGCGAGCTGCCGGGCAGCAGCAGCAGCCCCGCGGCGACGAGCAGCAGCGCCGCCGACACCACGCCGGACGTGCGCGGGCCCAGCCGCTGGGGTAGTCCGCGGACGCCGGTCAGCGCGTCGGCCTCCAGGTCCTTGACCGCGTTGGTGAAGTGCGCGCACAGGCCCAGCAACCCCCCGGCGGCGACGACCTGCGGTTGCGGCTGCTGGTCCAGCGCCAGGGCCACGAACAGGGGCGGGGTGAGCGCGAAGGCGACCGCGTACGGCAGCGGGCTGGCGAGGGTGCGTTTCAGACCCAGGTTGTATGCCCAGCCGCACGCGGTGGTACCGAGCGCGGCCGCCCCGGCCCCCACCCCGTTCGCGAGCGAGAGCGGCACCGTGAGTGTGGCCGCCACCGCGGCGGCCCGCAGCAGGCCGCGCTCACTGACCGCGCCGCGCACCACGACCTTGTCGAGCCGACCCGCTGCCCGGTCGATGCCGGCGTCCAGGAGGTCGTTGCTCCAGCCGATGCTGAGCTGCCCGGTGAGCACGGCCGCGCAGATCAGCAGGGTGCGCAGCCCACCACCGGAGGCCAGAGCGAGCACAGCCGTGAAGGTCGTGACCGCGACGGTCGGGCCGAGGTGCGTGGCCGACGCGTACGCGCGCACCGTCCCGGCAGCCCTGCTAGCCATCCGCTCCACCCGTCCGTCCGTCCGGCCCGCTCGGCAGGGTTGCGGCGAGCCGACCGGCGGCCCGCGGGTTACTGTCTCGCACGAGGTTCGTCGGCGCCACCGCCGGTGGCGGAAGGGGCTGTCGATGGTCATCGCGCGGCCCCGCAACGACCCCGCGCAGTACGACGACCTCCTCGACCACTGGTGGGCTCCCCGGGGCGCCTTCGCGATGCTGCACTGGATCAGCACGGCGCGAGCCCGGCTGGTCCCGCCGGCCACCCACTCAGGAGCCCTGCTGGTCGACCTGGCCTGCGGGGGCGGGTTGATGGCCCCGCACGCTGCACGCCTGGGCTACCGGCACGTCGGACTGGACCTGTCGGCGGCGGGATTGCGGGTCGCCGCCGAGCACGGGGTGGCGGCCGTTCGCGCCGACGTCAGGGCGCTGCCGCTCGCGAGTGCGGTCGCGGACGTCGTCGTCGCCGGCGAGGTGCTCGAGCACGTCGACGAGCCGCTCGCGGTGCTCGCCGAGGCCGTCCGCGTCCTTCGGCCCGGGGGCACGCTGGTGCTGGACACCATCGCCGATACCTGGTGGGGGCGCTTCAGCAGCATCACGGTCGCAGAGCACCTGCCCGGCGGTCCGCCGCCGCGGCTGCACGACGGACGCCTGTTCATCGACCGCGGGCAGCTGGTCGGCGAGTGCTCCCGCCTGGGCGTCGACCTGACGGTGGCGGGCCTGCGGCTGAGCGCGACGGACTACCTGGCTTGGCTGGTGGGCCGGCGCCCCGACGTCCGTATGATCCCGACTCGGTCGACCGCCGGGCTGTTCCAGGCCCACGGCACAAAGCGGGTCCGGTGACGTCGCGGGTGGCGGGCGCCGGCCACGCGGTGCCGGCGCCGATGGGCCAGCAGGCGTTGTGGGATGGGTACTTCAGACAGCACTACGCCGACGACCGGGTGGCGAAGCGGGTCTGGACGTCGTCGGGCATCACGACCCGTCACGGTGTCGTCGACCCCACCCGCGAGGACATCAGCGGCGTCTCGACCGGCGTGCGGATGCGGCGGTTCGTCGAAGAGGCCGTGCCGCTGGGCAAGGAAGCCGTCTCGTCCGCCCTGGCTTCGGCCGGCCTCGACGCGTCGGACGTCGGCCTGTTCGGTGTGGTGTCCTGCACCGGTTATGCCACACCCGGCCTGGACATCCTGCTCGCTCGCGACCTCGGCATGACGGTCGACGTCCAGCGCCTGATGATCGGCCACATGGGTTGCTACGCAGCGCTTCCCGGGCTCGGGGCGGTCGCTGACTACTCGACGGCCCGCCGGCGCCCGAGCGTGCTGCTCTGCCTCGAGCTCACCAGCCTGCACGTGCAGCCGCCGACGGTCAGCGCCCGGTCGGGGTCGCCGGCAGCGGACGACCTTCAGCAGATGGTGGCGCACGCGCTGTTCAGCGACGCGGCGGCGGCCGTGGTGGTGGAGCCGGGCGGCCCGGGCCTCGAGGTCGTCGACGTCATCGCCCGCACCGACGTGTCGACCAGTGACCACATGACCTGGGACGTCACCGACCTGGGATTCAAGATGGGCCTGTCACCGCGCGTGCCCGACGTCCTGGCCGTCCATGTCCGCGATGTGGTCTCAGACCTGTTGGGCCGCAACGGTTGCACCATCGGGGACGTCGACGCCTGGGCGGTGCACCCAGGCGGGCCGCGCATCCTCGACGTCGTCGAGGACCGCCTCGACCTCGCGCCCGAGGCGATGTCGGCGTCCAGGGCTGTGCTGCGTGACTACGGCAACTGCTCGAGCGCGACCGTGTTGCTGGTCATCGAGCACCTGGTGTCGTCCGGCGACGTCGGGCCCTGGGGGCTGCTGGTCGCCATGGCCTTCGGCCCGGGCTTGACGCTGTACGCGGCGCTCCTGCGCGCCACCTGACCCCCACGGCCGGAGCCGAGCCGTGCCCGACGGCAAGGGTGGGGGTCAGCCGGCGGACGGCCCCGGCCACGGCGTCGGCGACGACCCGGCGCTCTGTCGGACGAACTCGCGCAACGCCCAGGTGCGCAGCCCCGCGAGGGGCGCCGAGATCATCGGCGCGAGCAGGTCGCCCCGGCGCGAGAACTCGTCCACGTCGTCCAGGACCTGCTGCCACGTTCTCAGTCGCGCCATCAGCTCGGGGGTCACCTCGTAGGTCAGGTCGACCGAGGCCAGGCCGCGGGCCTGCGCAGCGAGACGTCGCGGGTCGGGCCGCGCGAGGTCGAACAGCTCCTCGGTGTAGCGCTGGGCAAGGGCGAGGGCGAGCCCCAGAAGCCGGTCTGGCAGCGGGCTCGCCTCGTCGGGGCGCGGTGCGGCCAGCAGCTGGCACTCACGCACCACGGCCTCGTAGTGCTCCTGCAGGCCCAGACCGAGGTCGACCGGGTAGCCGGCGAGGGTCACGACCGTTGAGGTGAGGCTCTGGTCGCGAGGTGCAGCGTGCTGCTGGGGCACCTCGGCACTGGAGAGCTCCCAGGCGTCCATGACGTCGGCGATGTCGAGGGTGACGGCGTCGGCGCCGTGGTCAGTGAGCACGCACCACACCGACTTGCCACGGCCGTCCAGCTGGTCGACGCCCCACGAGTCGGCCACCGCGGCGACCATCGCCAGCCCGCGACCGGTCGAGGCGGTCCGTGAGTGCCGCGAGAGCACCGGAAGGTTGTGCGAGAGGTCGCTGACGCGCAGCCGCACGCTGGTGGGGTCGTAGCGGATCTCGAACTCGAGGGTGGTGCCCGCGTGCAGCACGGCGTTGGTGACCAGCTCGGAGGCGCACAGCTCGGCGAGGTCCAGAATGTTCTCGACCGCAGTGCCTGCCAGGAGAGCGCGGACAAGGGCCCGGGCCCGGGGCGTGCTCACGGGCACCGGCGGAAGGAGCGTGACGACGTACCCCTCACCCGAGAGGTCCGTGCTGCTCATCGCACCACCCATAAATCAACGATTGTCCCCGTCCGCCCCAAACCATATATCTGCGGATGTCCTCGTGGCAGGGAGGGAGCAGGTGCGTGCGGGGCGCCCACCGCCGTTCCCGCAGTGCCTCCCGCAGCTGCCCGGCCTCTTCGACCAGGTCCATCCACTCCGGGTCGTTCATGTTCGACCCCGTGGGCGACGAAGTAGGCGTGCCGCCGGTGCTGCCGCCAGGGGCCAATGGTGATCATGGATTTCAAGGCGCCGGTACAACCAAGGGGGGCGGGGCGATGGCGGGCCGGGCCGCTCGGGCCCTGACCCGCGTGACGACTGGGGTGAGTGACGGGACTTGAACCCGCGACATCCCGGAC
>JACMOY010000264.1 GCA_014377795.1 Actinomycetota bacterium
GCCGAGGCTGAACGGCGCGGTGAGCAGGCGCCGATCCCCGAGAGCTCGATCAGCAAACCCCCCTCGGCCGAGCTGCGACCGGGCCAGACCGACCAGGACTCACTGCCACCGTACGAGGTGCTCGACCCGGTGCTCGAGGGGTATGTCGTCCACGCGCAGGGCCGCTCCGAGCTGATCGAGACCGGCTTCGACCCCGAGGTGGTCGACTCGGTGGTCACGCTGGTCGACCGCGCTGAGTGGAAGCGCCGACAGTTCGCGCCCGGGCCCAAGATCTCGCCGATCGCCTTCGGGCGCGACCGGCGGCTGCCGGTCACCAGCCGCTGGCGCGAGCACACGTCCTAGAACCTCTCTGCCACCTGGAGTTCCGTTGAGCCAGCACGATGACGAGCAGCCGGCGCCCTACGGCAGCGGTCCGGCCTCGATGAGCGCAGTCAAGCGCGTTCGCGTGCACCACCTGCTCGCGATGAAGCAGCGCGGCGAGCGCTGGGCGATGCTCACGGCCTACGACCAGTACTCCGCCGAGATCTTCGACGAGGTGGGCATCCCGGTGCTGCTGGTCGGCGACTCGGCCGCCAACAACGTCCTCGGCTACGCCACGACGCTGCCGATCACGATGGACGAGATGCTGCCGCTCGTGCGCGCCGTCACGCGCAGCGCGCGCCGGGCCCTGGTCGTCGCGGACCTGCCGTTCGGCACCTACCAGGGGTCGCCGCAGCGGGCGCTGGACGCCGCCACCCGGATGATGAAGGAGGGCCAGGCCCACGCCGTCAAGCTCGAGGGCGGACGCCGGATCGCGCCGTCGGTCGAGCTGCTGGTCGGTGCCGGCATCCCCGTGATGGCCCACGTCGGCTTCACGCCGCAGGGCGAGCACGCGCTCGGTGGCTACCGCGTCCAGGGCCGCGGCGATGACGCCGACCTGCTGGTCAAGGACGCGTGCGCGCTGCAGGCCGCAGGCGCGTTCGCCGTCGTCCTCGAGATGGTGCCGGCGCCGGTCGCCGCCCAGGTCACCGAGGTGCTCGACATCCCCACCATCGGCATCGGGGCCGGGCCGAGCTGTGACGCGCAGGTGCTCGTCTGGCAGGACATGGCGGGCCTGCGCGGCGGTGCACCCACCCGGTTCGTCAAGCAGTACGCCGACCTGCGCGGCGTCCTTGGCCAGGCGGCGCGGCAGTACGCGGCCGACGTCCGCGACGCGGCATTCCCCACCGCGGCGCACTCCTTCGACTGAATCGGCGTCGTGGGAGCGGTTGCGCACCAGGTCTTCCCGTTCGGCGTCCCACGTGACAGGCTCGCTGCATCCGCCGGGGGAACCGCGATGAAGGAGACACCCACGTGAGCCGTGTCCGCACACCGATGCTCGTCGCCGCTCTGGCCGCGCTGGTCGCCGGTGCCCTCACCGCCGCACCGGCCCAGGGCACCCAGCCGGGCAGTGGCACCTCGTCGGGCTCCGGCACCGTCTTCATGGTCAACCCGGTGCAGAGCAGCGGTGACCAGACCCTGACCGACCAGAACGACGCCGACGCGGCCGTGCCCGCCAGTGCGTACGCCGAGGTCGTGCTGCGCAACCTGGACGGCTCGGGCTTCTTGCGCGGCAGGTGGGTCACGGTCAGCAGCAACACCGGCGCCGCCGCCTACTCGACCACGAACACGTTCGACTACCTGCGCCACGACGACCGGTTCGAGCAGGTGATGGGTTACTTCTGGGTCAACCAGGCGCAGGAGTACCTGCAGTCACTGGGTTTCGGCACCACGTTGCGGCCCGTCAACGCGCACTCCCAGGACCTGCGGATCAACCAGTACGGCCTCGACAACAGCTACCAGACCGACAAGCAGGACTACATCCGGCTCGGCAAGGGCGGGGTTGACGACGCCGAGGACGCCGAGGTCATCGTCCACGAGTACGGACACGCAGTGCACGCCTCGCAGGTCCCCGGGTTCGGCACCAGCCTGGACGCCGGGTCGATCGGCGAGGCGTGGGGCGACTACTTCGCCGTCACGGTGGGCCTGGACGCGGCCGAGCAGCACGGCTGGCCGGTCAAGGCCGAGCAGGCGTGCCCGATGGACTGGGACGCGACGTCCTACACCGGCGCGCCGCACTGCATCCGGCGGTTCGACACCAACCTCACCGTCGCCACGCGCGGCGGCGAGGTGCACTACGACGGCCAGATCTGGAGCCAGGCGCTGTGGGAGATCCGCCAGGGCTACGACGCCCGGCACCTCACCACCCGCGCGTGGGACACCACCTTGGTCGAGAGCCAGTTCGCCTACGCCCCCGGCACCAGCTTCTCGGCCGCCGCGAGGGCGACGTACGACACCGCGCTGCGTCGCGACGGCAAAACGGCAGCCGCGCTCGTCCGCAGCAGGTTCGCGGCACGCGGCATCTCCTTCACGCTCTAGCAGGGCGCCGCGCTAGCGTGACGGCATGAACGATCTGACCGTCGGCTACGCCGCCATGCTCGAGCAGTTCGCTCCGCAGGAGGTCGTCGGTCTCACCGCGCTGGCCGAGCAGCACGGCTTCTCAGGCTGCATGGCCGCCGACCACTTCCAGCCCTGGGTTCCTGCGCAGGGCCAGTCCGCGTTCGTGTGGAACGTCCTGACCGCGGTCGGTGAGCGCACCGTCGGCGACATGGGACCCGGCGTCACCTGCCCCAGCTTCCGGTTCCACCCCGCCGTGGTCGCGCAGGCGGCCGCCACCCTGGAGGCGATGTACCCGGGACGCAGCTGGCTCGGCGTCGGCGCCGGCGAGGCCCTGAACGAGCACGTCATCGCCGGGTACTGGCCCGAGGCCGGCGAGCGGTCGCTGCGGATGTTCGAGGCCATCGAGGTCATCAAGAAGCTGTTCGACGCCTCGCTGGCCGGCAAGGACGTCAAGCACTCGGGCACCTGGTTCAAGCTCGAGACCACTCGCCTGTGGACCATGCCCGAGACCGCGCCGCCGATCCTGGTCGCCACCGCGGGCCCCATCAACGCCAAGAAGACCGGGCGGCTCGCCGACGGCATCATCACTGTCGGCGCGCCGTTGGAGAAGATCGACGGCCTGTTCGCCAAGTTCGCCGAGGGCGCCCGCGAGGCGGGCAAGGACCCCGACACCATGCCCAAGGTGTTGCAGCTGCACCTGTCGTGGGACACCACCGACGAGCAGGCGCTCGCCAACGCGATGACCGAGTGGCCCAACGGGGGCATGAAGTTCCCCAAGGCCGACATCCGCAGCCCGCACGACTTCGCGGCGATGGCCAAGCTGGTGCGCCCCGAGGACTTCGAGGGACGCATGGTGATCTCGAGCGATCCCGACGTCCACCGCGCCGCCATCCAGAAGTTCGTCGACCTCGGCTTCGACCGCGTCTACCTGCACAACGTGGGTCGCAACCAGGCGCAGTGGATCGAGGTCTTCGGCCGCGAGGTGCTGCCGAAGCTGCGTCGCTGACCCACCGGTTGCTGGCAGGATCACGCCCATGGACGCCGACCGCGTGGCCGCCCTGCGCGAGATGCTCGACCACACCCCCTGGTGGGGGCAGGCCCGTGGGCTGGCCGACGTCGTCCGGCGCACACCCGGGCCGGGCCACCTGCTGCTCGTCGGCACCCCGCGGGTCGAGCCCTGGCACCTGGCCGCCCACCTGGACGACGAGGCCCGCACCAGCGGCCAGGGCCAGCTGGCGCCCCAGCTCGTCCGCTGGCGCCCCCCGGCCGGGGCCGCACCGCACCTGTCGATCGGCATGGCCCGCCTCGAGGCCGTCGGGCGTGGCGAGACCGTCTTCGTCGTCGCGCCGGACGACGCACCCGACCCGCTGCTCGAGCGGATCGACGGGGCGCGGCGCACCGGCGCCACGGTCGTCGCGCTGGACGCCGGTGACGACCGGCTCGGCGGCCTGGCCCACGAGCGGATGGTGGTGACCGGCACCGGGCTGGCGATCCCCGCCGGCCTCGGCACCGGGCTCGAGCCGACCCCGGACGACGACACCGACGTCCCCGCGGACGTCCTGGCCGGGCTGCACCTGCCTGCCTCCTTCGACCTCGCGCAGCACTTCGTCAGCGCCGCAGCGGGGTTGGCCCCCGACGACCGCCTCGGCTGGCGGGCCCGACTGAGTCACGTGCTCGGCGTCATCAGCGGCCAGACCGCGGCGCCCGGGCGGGCTCGGCGAGCCGGCTGAGCGCGACCCGGCGATCCTGGCGCGAGCGCGTGGCCGGCGTCCGGATCGACCTGACCCCGCTGCGCACCTCGCGGGACTTCCGGCTGCTGTTCAGCGCCGGGACGGTGTTCTACCTCGGCGGGATGGTCAGCTACGTCGCGCTGCCCTTCCAGCTCTACCAGCTCACCGGCTCGAGCTTCGCCGTCGGCCTGATGGGGCTCGTCGAGCTGCTCCCACTGCTGGTGTTCGGGCTGTACGGCGGGGCGCTGGCCGACCACGTCGACCGCCGCACGATGCTGGTCAGCACCGGCGTCGCCCAGGTGGTGCTGACCGCGCTGCTGCTGGTCAACGCGACCCTGGCCAGCCCGCGCCTGTGGGCCATCTACGCCGTCGGGGCGCTGCTGTCAGTGGCGCAGTCGCTGCAGCGCCCGAGCCGTGAGGCGCTGATCCCCCGCACGGTGCGCCACGACGAGCTGCCCGCCGCGGTGTCGCTGACCAGCCTGGGCAGTCACGTCGGTCAGCTGGCCGGTCCAACCCTCGGCGGGGTGCTGGTCTCGACCACCGGTGTGGCGTCGGCGTTCGCTGTCGACGTGGCCGGTCTGGTCGCGGCCACCGTCCTGTTCGCGGCGATGCGCCCCTACCCCCCGGGTGCGGCCTCGACACCGCCGAGCCTCGCGGGGATCGTCGAGGGCATCCGCTACGCGGTGCGCCGTCGCGACCTGCTCGGCACCTACCTGATCGACATCGTCGCGATGTTCATGGCCATGCCCGTCGTGCTCTTCCCGGCGCTGGCCACCGGGGTGTTCCACCGTCCCGGGCTGCTGGGCCTGCTGTACACCGCCGAGACCGTGGGCGGGCTCGCGGCGACGGCCACCAGCGGCTGGACCTCACGGGTGCACCACCACGGGCGGGCCGTCGTGGTGGCGGCCACGGTCTACGGCGCGTCCATCGGGCTCGTGGGCCTGGCGCCGGGTCCGTGGTCGGCGATGGCGCTGCTGGCCGTGGCCGGCGCGGCCGACATGGTCAGCGCCGTGTTCCGAGGGGTCATCTGGCACCAGACGATCCCCGACGACAAGCGCGGCAGGCTGGCCGGCATCGAGATGCTGTCCTACTCCATCGGTCCCCTCGGCGGCCAGGCGCGTGCCGGGCTGGTCGCCGGTGCGACGTCGGTGCGCGCCTCGATCGTCAGTGGCGGGGTGCTGTGCGTGATCGGCGTCGCCGGCACGGCCGTGTGGCTGAGCGACTTCTGGCGCTACGACGCCCGCACGGACGTGCACGCGGTGCACGAGCGCGAGGTGCGGGCCCGGGCCGGGCGCCAGTAGGGCGACAGCCGAGGTGGCGACCGACGTGACCGCGCCGCCGCGGGGCTGGCCGTCACGAAGGCCGGCCCGGATGCCAACCGCTGAGCCGGCCTCAGTCGTCGTCGCGCCAGGCGCGGTCCTCGCGGTCCCAGTCCTCGGTGCGCGCGGCGGCGGTGCTGAGCGCTGCCTCGGCCTCGGCCCGGGTGGCGTAGGGGCCGAGCAGGTCCTTGGACTGGCCCTTGTCCTCGAGCTGCTCGACGGTCTTGCTGCGCGTGTTGAAGTAGTACGACGTCATGCCCGTCATCCTGCACCTGCGCGGACTGCCCGGCGAGCGCTCGGCCGTGGCCGGCCGTCCGCCTAGACTCGGCCCCATGTCCGTGTCCTTCGCCAGCGTCGCCCCGGGTGCGCAGTCAGCGCGACGCCCGGTGCCGGCGTCCATCACCCGCCCCGAGTACGTCGACC
>JACMOY010000265.1 GCA_014377795.1 Actinomycetota bacterium
CACCCCGAGCTGTCGTTCATGGCCATGACCGCGCGCGGCCCGGGTGACGCGCTGGCGAGCAAGCGGACCGCGACCGGGGTCGAGCAGCGGTTGGCCGCGCTGGCCACCTGGCTGCCCGGCGTCCGCGACCTGACGCTGCCGCGCGGCGACGACCACCTGGACGCCCTGGCCGCCGCGTGGTCGGCGCACCGGTGGGCGAACGGTACGGCGCAGGTGCTCGGTGGTGAGCCCGACGCCCTCGGCCGACCGATGCGGATCGTGGTGTGACCAGTCGTCGAGCGGCTCAGTCGAAGACCGGGCCCTGGGTGCGGGTGCGCTTGAGCTCGTAGAAGCCCGGGGTGGCGGCGACCAGGACGCAGCCGTCCCACAGCTTGCCCGCGGCCTCGCCCTTGGGGGCTGGGGTGACGACCGGGCCGAAGAACGCGACGCCGTTGACGGCGACGACCGGGGTGCCGACCTCCTCGCCGACCTGGTCGATGCCCGACTGGTGGCTGTCGCGCAGCTGGGTGTCGTACTCGTCCGAGTCGGCGAACTCGATCAGCGACGCCGGCAGGCCGACCTCGGCGAGCGCGGCGACGGTCGCGACCCGCAGGTCCTTCTCGGCGCCGGGGTGCACGCGGGTGCCGATCGCGTCGTACAGCGGCTTGACGACGTCCTGGCCGTGCAGCTCGCGGGCAGCGATGACGACCCGCACCGGACCCCACGCGGACTTCATCAGCTCCTGGTAGTCCTCGGGCAGGTCGCGGCCCTCGTTCAGCACCGACAGGCTCATGACCTTCCAGTTCACCGTGATCGGACGCACCTGCTCGACCTCACCGATCCAGCGCGAGGTCATCCAGGCCCAGGGGCACATCGGGTCGAACCAGAAGTCGACGGTGTCGGCCGGGGTGTCGGTGCTCACGTGAGGCTCCTTCGGGGGTGGGTGTCGGACCTGTCGGCGTCAAGCGGGGACGTCGGACACGCATTCCCGCGGGCGATCGCGGGCCGTGGCACCATGTCCTGGCCCGGCGTCGGATCCGCTGCCGGCGCCCCAAACGAGGTGGAGACGCGCGTGCCCGGCATGAACCTGACCCGTGAGGAGGCCCGCGAGCGGGCCAGTCAGATCGCGGTGTCGACGTACGACGTGCAGCTGGACCTGACCAGCGGCGAGCAGACGTTCCGGTCCGAGACCGTGGTGAGCTTCTCGAGCAGCACCCCCGGCTCCTCGACGTTCATCGACCTGGTCGCCCGCACCGTGCACTCGGTCGAGCTGAACGGGCGCTCGCTGGATCCCGCCCTCGTCGCCGACGGCGTCCGGATCCAGCTCGACGACCTGGCAGCCGACAACGTCCTGCGCGTTGTTGCGGACTGCCCGTACATGAACACGGGCGAGGGTCTGCACCGCTTCGTCGACCCGGTCGACAAGGAGGTGTACCTCTACTCCCAGTTCGAGGTCGCCGACTCGCGGCGCGTCTTCACCGTGTTCGAGCAGCCCGACCTCAAGGCCACGTTCACGTTCACCGTGACGGCGCCGAGCCACTGGACGGTCGTCAGCAACAGCATCACCCCTGACCCCGAGCCGGCACCCGAGGGCACTGCGGTCTTCCGGTTCGCGGCCACGCCGGTTCTGCCGTCGTACGTCACGGCGATCATCGCCGGGCCCTACCACGTCGAGCGCGACGAGCTGGTCAGCAGCGACGGGCGGGTGATCCCCCTCGGGGTGTTCTGCCGCAAGTCGCTGGCCGCCGACCTGGACGCCGGCAACATCGTCGAGGTCACCCGCCAGGGTTTCGAGTACTTCGAGAAGACCTTCGACCGCGCCTACCCCTTCACCAAGTACGACCAGCTGTTCGTCCCCGAGTTCAACGCGGGTGCGATGGAGAACGCGGGCGCGGTGACGTTCCTGGAGACCTACGTCTTCCGGTCCGCCGTGCCCGATGCGCTGGTCGAGCGGCGGGCGTTGACGATCCTGCACGAGCTGGCGCACATGTGGTTCGGCGACCTGGTCCCCATGGGCTGGTGGAACGACCTGTGGCTCAACGAGTCGTTCGCCGAGTGGGCGAGCACCAGCGCGCAGGCCGCCAACACCCGCTGGCCCTGGGCGTGGACGACGTTCGGCGCCGCCGAGAAGTCCTGGGCCTACCGCCAGGACCAGCTGCCCTCGACCCACCCGATCGTCGCCGACATCCGCGACCTCGAGGACGTCGAGGTCAACTTCGACGGCATCACCTACGCCAAGGGGGCGTCGGTGCTCAAGCAGCTCGTCGCCTACGTCGGCGAGGCCGAGTTCGTCCGCGGGTTGCAGCAGTACTTCGCGGCGCACGCGTACGGCAACACCGAGCTGGTCGACCTGCTGCGCGAGCTCGAGGCCACCAGCGGCCGCGACCTGCGCGGCTGGAGCGAGCAGTGGCTCGAGCAGGCCGGCGTCAACACCCTGCGCCCCGAGATCGAGACCGACGACCAGGGCCGGCTCACGGCCGTGACCGTCGTCCAGACCGCCCGGGCCGACCACGACGTCATCCGGCCGCACCGGCTCGCGATCGGCTGCTACGACCTGGTCGAGGGGCGACTGCGCCGCACCGACCGGATCGAGCTCGACGTCTTCGGCGAGCGGACCCCGGTGCCGCAGCTGGTCGGACGCGCTCGGCCGGACCTGCTGCTGGTCAACGACGACGACCTGGCCTACGCCAAGATCCGGCTGGACGACAGCTCGTTCGCGACGGCCGTGGCCCACCTGGACGCGTTCGGGTCCTCCATGCCCCGGGCGCTGGTGCTGGGGTCGGTGTGGGACATGACCCGCGACGGCGAGGCGCCGGCACGCGCCTTCGTCCGCCTCGCGCTGACCGCGATCGCCACCGAGAGCGACTCGACGGTGCTGCGCGTGCTCATCGGCCAGCTGACGACGACCACCCGGGTCTACGTGGCCGCGGGCCACCGCGACGCCGTCCTGGCCGACGTCGCCGGGCAGCTGCTGACGCTGCTGCGCGCGGCTTCGGCCGGCAGCGACCGGCAGTTGCAGCTGGCGACGGCGTTCGCCTCGTTCGCACGCAACGACGAGCACGTGGCGCTGGTGCGCGGCCTGCTCGAGGAGTCGCAGACCATCGGGGGGCTGCGCATCGACTCGGACATGCGCTGGTCGCTGCTGACCGCGCTGGTCGCGGCCGGCGCCGCCGACGCGGGCGACGTCGAGCGCGAGCAGGACCGCGACGACACCGCGAGCGGACGGCGGTTCGCCGCCGAGGCGCTCGCAGCCCGGCCCACGGCCGCCGCCAAGGACGAGGCGTGGGCGAGCGTCGTTGAGTCCGACGAGCTGCCGAACGCCGTGCAGGGTTCGGTGATCCTCGGCTTCGCCCGGGTCAACGAGGTCGAGCTGCTACGGCCGTTCGTCGACCGGTACTTCGCGACCATCGAGAACACCTGGGCCAAGCGCACCAACGAGATCGCCCAGCAGATCGTCATCGGGCTCTACCCCTCGGTGCTCGCCGACGCCGACCTGCTGGCGCGCACCGACGCCTGGCTCGAGCAGCGGCCGGACGCCGTCCCGGCGCTGCGCCGGCTCGTCGTCGAGAACCGGGACGCGGTCGCCCGCGCCCTCACGGTGCAGCAGCGCGACCTGCGGGACTGACCAGCACCGACGTCGACGGGGCACCTGTGCGCCAGCCATGACGCGCAGGTGCCCCGTCGGTGCGTCGGCGTCCGACCGATCAGCCGCCGAGCGAC
>JACMOY010000266.1 GCA_014377795.1 Actinomycetota bacterium
CCAGTGCAACGTCGGTCGAGGTGCCGCCCATGTCGAACGTCAGGAAGTCGTGAAAACCCGCCTGGTCGGCCGCCCACACCGCACCGGCGACACCGCCCGCGGGCCCGGACAGTAGCAACGACACCGGATTCGCAGCAGCGACGGATGCGCTGGCCAGGCCGCCGTCACTGCGCAGGTTCGACAGCGCGGCGTCCATCCCGTTCTCGTGCAGCTGGTCCGCGAGGTTGGCCACGTAGCGGCCGACCTGCGGGAGGACGTAGCTGTTGGCGACCGTGGTGAGGGTGCGCTCGTACTCGCGCAGCTCGGGCAGGACGGTCGAGGACAGCGACACGGGCACGCCCGGCAGTTCCTGCGCCGCGATGGCCCCGATCGCCCGCTCGTGGTCGGGGTTGGCGAACGAGTTGATAAGGCTCACGGCCAAGGCTTGGATCCCGTTGTCGCGCAGGCGCCGCAGCTGCACGCGGACGGCGTCCTCGTCGAGCTCGATCACCACGCTGCCGTCGGACGCGACGCGCTCGACCGCCTCGACGGTGTCCTCCAGGTCCGCCAGTGGCTCGGGTTTGGGCCAGATGATCCAGCCCGCGAGCCCACCGGGCACGAAGGACCTGGCGATCTGCAGGACCTGGCGGAAGCCACGCGTGGTCACCAGACCCACGCGCGCGCCCTTGCCTTCCAGGATCGCGTTGGTCGCCACGGTGGTGCCGTGCAGCACCTCACCGACCTCGGCCATCGAGATGCCCGCCTCCTCGCAGGCGCGCTGGATGCCCCGCAGGACACCGATCGACTGGTCGTCGGGGGTCGAGGCGGTCTTGGCCCGCCAGGTGCCTCCTGAGGACTCGTCGATGAGCAGGACGTCGGTGAAGGTGCCACCGACGTCGACCCCCAACCGGTATGCCATGTGCTCTCCTCGTGCAGGCGGTGCTCGGGTTCGACTAGATGACGTGATCGGCGCGCAGCTGGGCGATCTCGGCGTCCGACAGGCCCAGCAGGCCGGCGTAGACGTCGTCGTTGTGCTCGCCCAGCTCGGGCCCGGGGTGACGCACCCGGCCGGGGGTGGTCGACAACCGCGGGAAGACGTTCTGCATCGCCAGCTCGCCGAACGTCGGGTGCGCCAGCCGGATGATCGACTCGCGCGCGGCGAAGTGCGGATCGCTGAGCATGTCCTTCGCCCGGTAGATGCGCCCCGCCGGCACTCCAGCCTCGGCGAGCAGCGCGAGCAGGTCGTCGGCGTCGTGCTGGGCGGTCCAGCGGGCGATCAGCTCGTCGAGCTCGGTCATGTGCGCACCGCGGGCCCCGTGGGTCGCGTACCGCTCGTCGTCCACGAGGTCGGACCGGTCCATCGTCTCGGCCAGCCGCCGGAACACGGTGTCCTGGTTGGCGGCGACCAGGATCGCCTCGCCGTCCGCAGTCGGGTAGACGTTGCTGGGCGCCACGTTCGGCAGCACCGACCCCGTGCGCTCGCGCTGGTACCCCGCCACCTGCCACTCGGGCACCAGCGACTCCATCATCGCGAGGACAGCCTCGTAGATGGCCGAGTCGACGACCTGACCGCGGCCGGACCGCTCTCGCTGGTGCAGCGCGACGAGCGTGCCGACGCACGCGAACGTCGCTGCGAGCGAGTCGCCCAGCGAGATGCCGGCCCGGGACGGCGCCAGGGTCGGGTCCCCTGTCACGTAACGGATCCCGCCCATCGCCTCACCGATCGAGCCGTAGCCGGCCCTTGGTGCGTAGGGGCCGTCCTGGCCGTAGCCGGTCACCCGGGTGATCACCAGACGGGGGTTGATCTCCCACAACCGCTCGGGGCTCATACCCCAGCGCTCGAGCGTGCCGGGCCGGAAGTTCTCCAGCAGCACGTCGGACTCGGCGACCAGCCGGCGCACCAGGTCCTGGCCCGGCGCGGTCCGCAGGTCGCAGGTCACGGAACGTTTGTTGCGCGCCACCACCGGCCACCACAGTGACTTGCCGTGCGGTTTCTCCCGGCCCCACTCGCGCATTGGGTCGCCGCGGCCGGGATCCTCGATCTTGATGACGTCGGCGCCGAAGTCCCCGAGCAGCTGGCCGCAGAACGGCCCGGCCAGCAGCTGACCCAGCTCGAGCACGCGCACATCGCCCAGCGGCAGCTGGTCGTCGGTCTGGTCGTCCATCACGCTCCCGGTGCGCTCGAGGTGGTCCGGTGGTCGGTGCGCGGCCCCAGCAGCGACGCTCTCGCCGACAGCAGGTGGCTGCGCATCACGCTCTCGGCCCAGAGCGGGTCGCGGGCTCGCATCGCGGCGACCAGCTCGACGTGGTGGTGCGCGCTGCGCAGCATCGCCGCCGCGTCGAAGGTGTGCAGGGTGCGCACCAGGACGGCGGTGTGCACCAGGCTGCCGAGCACGGCGGGGAACGACGAGCCGCCGACGGCCGCGACCACCGCGCCGTGGAACTCACTGTTGAGGCGGTAGAGCAGGTCGAGGTCGCGGCGCCTCGCCTCGGTCGCCCGCAGGTGCGCTGCCGCGATCCGCGCCAAGTCGTCGAGCTGCGTTCTGGACGCCCGCTGGGCGGCGAGCCTGGCGGCCAGACCCTCGACCTCGGCCCGCAGGTCGAAGACCTGCTCGAGCTCGGCCTGCGTCCACTCGACCACCCGGGCGCCCTTGTTGGGGGTGATCTCGACCAGCCCCTCGGCCGCGAGGTGGCGCAGGGCCTCACGCACCGGCGTCCGGCTGACCCCCACCGCCTCGGCCAGGTCCGCCTCACCCAACCTGGCACCAGGCGCGAAGCGCCCGTCCAGGATCATGGCGCGGACGGCGTCGACGGTGCTGAGTGCAGTCGACACGGGCAACCTCCGTCATGCAGCGAGCCACCGAGTGCATGCAATGTAGGGGTGCCCACGCGCGGATGGCAAGGGTTCAGTTGGGCCACTTCCGGCATTGCATGCAGTCGCACGGCGGAGTACACCTGGCACATGAACGCGGCGTCCGTGCAGGTCATCGAGGTGGGGCCGCGGGACGGGCTTCAGAACGAGCCGGTCACCCTCAGCGTCGAGCAGAAGGTGACGTACGTCGAGTCTCTGGTGAAGGCGGGGCTGCGCAGGATCGAGGTGGTGAGCTTCGTCAACCCCGCCCGGGTGCCGCAGATGGCCGGTGCCGAGGAGGTCATGGCCGCGGTCCCCCGCACCGACGGCGTGAGCTACGCCGGTCTGGTGCTCAACGAGCGCGGCCTCGATCGAGCGCTGGCCGCCGGGGTCGACGAGGTCAATGTCGTGGTCGTGGCCAGCGAGACCTTCTCGCAGCGCAACCAAGGCGCGAGCATCACCGAGTCCTCGGCGATGGCCGCCCGGGTCGTCTCGCGGGCACAGGACGCCGGGCTGCGCACCACGGTCACCATCGCCGCCGCGTTCGGCTGCCCGTTCGAGGGTGAGGTCCCGACCGACCGGGTGACTGAGCTCGCGCGTCGCTGCGACGCCAGCGGGGTGGACGAGATCGCCCTGGCCGACACGATCGGTGTCGCGGTTCCCGCCGACGTCCGCCGGGTCGTCAGCGCGGTGCGCGAGGTCACCGGACGCCCCCTGCGGTTGCACCTGCACAACACCCGCAACACCGGCTACGCCAACGCGATCACTGCCGTCGAGATGGGGGTGGCCGCCCTGGACGCCAGCAGCGGCGGCATCGGCGGGTGCCCCTTCGCACCGAACGCCACCGGCAACATCGCGACCGAGGACCTCGTCTACCTGCTGTCGCGCTCGGGCATCGACAGCGGACTCGCGCTGGACGACCTGCTCACGCCATCGGCCCTGGTCGCGCAGCTGCTGGGCGCGCCGGTGCCCGCCTTGCTCCCGAGGGCCGGGGACTTCCCCGGCCGCCAGCCCTGAGCCGCTCATTACCCGCTCGCAGAAGCACGCAGCAGATTCGCGCGCCGCCTCTCCCCCCTGGCCCCCGCTTTCCTCCCCCCAGACGGCACCCGACGCTCGATGTTTCGACTCCGACACCGGTTCTGGGGAGGAACGGGGGGCCGGGGCTCGCGGCAGACGAGGGCCCCGGGAGATGGTCTCCCGGGGCCCTCGTCGTCAGTGCGTCAGCTGCAGCCGCTGGTGCTGCCGCAACCCTCGCAGACGTAGCAGCTGCCGGCGGGGCGCATCTTGACCCCGCAGGTCATGCAGATCGGCGCGTCAGCCGAGTGGCCCTGCAGCTTCTCGAGCAGCTCGGTCGAGGAGTGCACGTC
>JACMOY010000267.1 GCA_014377795.1 Actinomycetota bacterium
GACTTGCTCACGATGTTTGACGTCGTGCGTGGGGCCGCGTGGACCATCTTGGCGCCGGCGTCCTGGTGCTGGCCCTCGCCGGCGAAGGCGACCGAGGGCGTCTCGCCGGAGGCGCGCTCACCGAGCAGGTAGCAGGCCGGGTACTTCATGGTCACCTTGGAGCCGATGTTGCCGTCGATCCACTCCATCCGCCCCCCGGCCTCGACCGCGGTGCGCTTGGTGACCAGGTTGTAGACGTTGTTCGACCAGTTCTGGATAGTCGTGTACCGCACCCGTGCGTTCTTCTTCACGATGATCTCGACGACCGCGCTGTGCAGCGAGTCGCTCTTGTAGATCGGCGCCGTGCAGCCCTCGACGTAGTGCACGTACGAGCCCTCGTCGGCGATGATCAGGGTGCGCTCGAACTGGCCCATGTTCTCGGTGTTGATCCGGAAGTAGGCCTGCAGCGGGATGTCGATGTGGACGCCCGGCGGGACGTAGATGAACGAGCCACCCGACCACACCGCGGTGTTGAGCGCGGCGAACTTGTTGTCGCCCGGGGGGATCACCGAGCCGAAGTACTCGCGGAACAGGTCTTCGTGCTCGCGCAGCGCGGTGTCGGTGTCGACGAAGATGACGCCCTTCTCCTGCAGGTCCTCGCGGATCTGGTGGTAGACGACCTCCGACTCGTACTGGGCGGCGACGCCGCCGACGAGGCGCTGCTTCTCGGCCTCGGGGATGCCGAGCCGGTCGTAGGTGTTCTTGATGTCCTCGGGCAGGTCCTCCCAGCTGGTGGCCTGCTTCTCGGTGGACTTCACGAAGTACTTGATGTTGTCGAAGTCGATGCCGGTCAGGTCACTGCCCCAGGTCGGCATCGGCTTCTTCCCGAACAGCCGCAACGACTTCAGCCGCGTCTTGAGCATCCACTCGGGCTCGTTCTTGCGGTTCGAGATGTCGGTGACGACCTCGTCGGACACGCCGCGGCGCGCCGTGGCGCCCGCCGTGTCGCTGTCGGCCCAACCGAACGCGTAACGGCCCAGGTCGTCGATCTCGCGCTGGGTCGCCTCGGGCACGTTGCTGGTGCTCGTGCTCGGCGCGCTGCCGGTGGTGGGGGTGCTTGTCATCAGCGGATCCTTCCGTCGGATGTCCGGGTGGTGCTTAACGGGACGTGGGTGGTGCACACGTGCGCCCCCCCGGCCAGGGTGGCCAGGCGCTGCACGTGAACCCCGAGCAGCCGCGAGAAGACCTCGGTCTCGGCCTCGCAGAGCTGGGGGAAGCGGGTGGCGACGTGCTGCACCGGGCAGTGCCCCTGGCACAGCTGCGTGCCGGCGTCGCCGCCGGTGGTGGTCGGGCGCGTCGAGGCGGCGTAACCATCGCCAGCAAGGGCTCCGGCCAGGGCCTTCGTGCGGGCTGCGACGTCGCTGCCGGCCGCGTCCACCACCGGCCCGTAGCGCGCCTCGAGGTCGGCGACGCGGCTCTCGGCGAACGCCTCGATGGCCTGGGGCCCCAGCTGCTCGGCGAGGTAGGCCATCGCCGAGCTGGCCAGGTCGTCGTACGCCGACGAGAGCATCGGCAGGTGGTCGTGCCCGGCGGGGGTGAGCACGTAGGCCCGGGCCGGCCGTCCCCGGCCGCCCGAGCGCACGGGCTCGCGCACCGCGGCCAGTCCGGCGGCGACGAACGCGTCCAGGTGGCGGCGGACCGCTGCCGTGGTCAGCCCAAGCCGCTGGGCGATGTCGGTAGCGGTGATCGGCCCGTCCTGCAGGATGGTGCGCGCGACCCGGTCGCGGGTGCGCGCCTCGGCCTCGTCGGCCACCGGGACGTGCGCCGGCGCAAGGGTGTCCCCCGTCGCCGCAGCAGTCCCGTCGATATGCACAACACGAGTATGCGCTAAATGCTCGACGACCTCAACCAGGCCCCACCGACCGCGCCACGAAACCGCACTTGCGTCACTATCTGCCGGCTCCGCTGCGTCGGAGACGGCAGATGGTGCAGCAAGTGCTGAAGCGGGGCGGCGTCCTGCCCGAACGGGCCGGGACGGCGCGACCTACACTCCGAGCCATGCCACCCGAGCCCGACGCCGCCGTGGTCGTCGAGGGCCTGGTCAAGACGTACGACGGACGCCGGGTCGTCGACGGGCTGTCGTTCAGCGCCGGCCGGGGGCAGGTCACCGCGGTGCTCGGCACCAACGGCGCCGGCAAGACCACCACCATCGAGTGCTGCGAGGGGCTGCGCTCCCCCGACGCCGGCAGCGTCCGGGTGCTCGGCGTCGACCCGCAGGCCGCCGGCCCCGACCACCGCGCCGCGGTGGGCGTGATGCTGCAGGGCGGTGGGCTGCCCGGCGGCGCGCGGCCGCTCGAGCTGGTGCGCCACGTCGCCCGGCTGCACGCCCACCCCCAGGACCCCGTCGCCCTCGCCCACCGCCTCGGGCTGGACGACTTCGCCCGGACGTCGGTCCGCCGGCTCTCGGGCGGACAGCGCCAGCGGGTGGCCCTGGCCTGCGCCCTGGTGGGCCGGCCCCAGGTGCTGTTCCTGGACGAGCCCAGCGCCGGGCTCGACCCGCAGGCCCGGATCGACGTGTGGGACCTCGTCGCGCAGGTGCGCACCGAGGGCACTGCGATCGTGCTGACCACGCACCTGATCGACGAGGCCGAGCGGCTGGCCGACCAGGTCGTCGTGCTCGACCGTGGCCAGGTGGTGGCCGAGGGCACCCCCGCCGAGCTGACCCGCGACAGCGCCGAGGCCGTGGGTTTCTCGGCCGTGCCCGGCCTCGACCTGGCCACCATGCGCGCAGCCCTGCCCGCCGCGGTCGAGGTGTCCGAGCCGACCCCCGGCGCCTACGTCGTCGCCGGCGTCATCGACCCCCTGGTGCTGTCGACCATCACGGCGTGGTGCGCCTCGCACCAGGTCATGCCGCAGGGGTTGACGGTCGGACGTCGCAGCCTCGAGGACGTCTTCCTCGACCTCACCGCCCGCAGCGCCCGGTGACGGCCGTGGTCGCAGCGGCCCCGTTGCAGCGACGGGTCCTGGCGCAGGCCCTGCTCGAGGCGCGGCTGATCCTGAGCAACGGCGAGCAGCTGCTGGTGGCGCTGGTGCTGCCGGTGCTGCTGCTCGTCGGGTTGAACTCGGTGACCACCCCCAACCTCGGCGCCGGACGTCGGATCGACCTGCTGGCGCCCGGCGTGCTCGCCCTCGCGGTGATGTCGACCTCGTTCACCGGCCAGGCCATCGCGACCGGCTTCGACCGCCGTTACGGGGTGCTGCGGATGCTCGGCACCACCCCGCTGGGGCGGACCGGGCTGATTGCCGGCAAGGCGGTCGCGGTGCTGGCGGTGCAGGCGCTGCAGGTGCTCGTCATCGGTGGGCTCGCGCTCGGGTTGGGCTGGCACCCCCGGATGGGCGGCGTGCCGGCCGCCCTGGTCGCGATCGTCCTGGGCACCGCGGCGTTCGTGTCGCTGGCCCTGCTGCTGGCCGGCACGGTGCGGGCTGAGGCGACCCTCGCCGCAGCAAACCTGATCTGGGTGCTGCTGCTGGCCGGTGGCGGGGTCGTCGTCCCGCCCGACCGGCTGCCCTCGGGGCTGTCGCACCTGTCGACCCTGCTGCCATCGGGGGCTCTCGGTGAGGCGCTGCGCGCGGCCCTGGTGACCGGGCGGCTGGCCCTGGCCCCGTGCCTGGTGCTGCTGGTCTGGGCCGGCGTCGCCGGCGCCGCCGCGGCCCGCTGGTTCAGCTGGGACTGACACCGCTGCGACCGAGCCGCGCCCGGCCCGGTCACGGCCCGTCACCTACCCTGGAGAACGTGGCCCTCTCGACCCAGCCCCGTCCCCCCCGCACCCGCGGCATCCCGTCGTCCGGGCTGCCGCGTTGGGCCCGGTGGGTGCTGGTCGCCAACCTGGTGACCGAGATCGGGATCGTCGTGACCGGCGGCCTGGTGCGGCTGACCGGGTCGGGGCTGGGTTGCCCCACGTGGCCGCAGTGCGTCCCGGGGTCGTACACCCCCGTCGTCCAGCAGCCGCAAGGCATCCACAAGTACATCGAGTTCGGCAACCGCACGCTGACCAGCGTCGTCGGGATCGTGGCCCTGGCCGCCCTGGTGGCCGTCGTGCTCGACGTGCGCCGGCGGTCGCGCCCGCGCCGTTTGATCGCGCTGGCGGCGGTGCCGCTCGTCGGCGTTCTCGCGCAGGCGGTGCTGGGTGGCATCACCGTGCTGACCCACCTGAGCCCGGGCACCGTCGCCGCCCACTTCCTGGTGTCGGCCCTGATCGTGGTGGCGTCGACCGTTCTGCTGGTGCGTGCGCAGCAGGGCGACGGCCCTGCGCATCCGGTGGTCCGACCTGAGCTGGTGGCGATGGGCTGGGCTCTGGCCGCGCTGACCGCCGCCGTCGTCGTGCTCGGTACGGTCGTCACCGGCCCGGGCCCGCACTCGGGCGACGCCGA
>JACMOY010000268.1 GCA_014377795.1 Actinomycetota bacterium
GGACCAGGCTGCTGCCGCGCACGAGCGCCGCGAGGCGGACGCCGCCCGCCAGCCGATCGGCCGCCAGGCACAGACCCACGAGGTCGCCAACGTCGTCGTGTTCCTGGCCGGCGACGACAGCTCGTTCATGACCGGCTCGATCGTCACGGTCGACGGCGGGTGCACGACCACCTTCAACCATGGCTGACCCGTTCACGCGGGGACGGCGTGGCCCCGACCGACGACGGCGAACGCGGCCGCCGCGTCTCGGCACGCCGCGCCCAGCTCGCGCGCGGGGTCGGTGAGAACCGGCTCGAACGCCTTCTCGGCGGCCCCCAGCAGCACCGAGTCCCCGCCCAGAGCGGGCACGAGGACCCGCACCTGCTCGCGTGGCGCCTGCAGCGCGACCGACGCGAGAGCCTGGTCGACGTCGGCGGACACCACCGGGTACAGGGTTCGCAGCACCCCACCCAGCACGACGACCTCGGGGTTCAGGACGTTGACGATGCAGCCCAGCCCGAGGCCCAGGTATCGCCCGACCGAGCGCAATGCCGCGCTCGGGCGATGCACCTGGCGCAACCGCCCGGCCAGCGAGTCCAGGTCGGTGCTCTCCAGCCGCAGGGCCGCACCGATGGCCTCCGCGCCGATCTCGGTCTCCCAGCAGCCGCGGCTGCCGCAGCGGCAGGTGCGTCCCCGCGGGTTGACCATCAGGTGGCCCAGCTCGCCGGCGTACCCGCCGACGCCGTGCAGCGGGTGGCCACCCACGATCACCCCCCCGCCGACACCGGCGTCGGCGGCGAGGAAGACGATGTCGTCGCAACCGACGGCGGCACCGCGGGTGTGCTCGGCCAGCGCCCCCAGGTCGGCGTCGTTGCCCACGGTCACCCTCAGATCGGCGCCCATCCTGGACCGCAGCAGGTCAGCCAGCGGGACGTCGACCCAGCCCAGGTTCGGGGCGAACCGTACGACCCCGCCGGGCTCGCGCACCACGCCTGGGACGCCGACGCCCAGGCCCAGGAGCACCGCGGCCTCCGGAGCGCCCGCGACAAGGCGCCGAGCCAACCGAACGACGGCCCCCGCCACCAGGTCGGGGCGCCGTGACGCTGGCGTGGGCGTCGACGCGCGCACGAGCACCTGACCGCCGAGACCGACCAGCGCGCCGCTCAGGACGTCGACCCCGACCTCGACCCCCACGACCACCGCCGCGTGCGGGTTGGGCCGCACGTCCAGGGATGGGCGGCCGGCGCCGCCGCGCCCACCGCTGGGGGCCGTCTCGACGACGAGTCCCAGCGAGACGAGCTCGCCGACCAGCGCCCCGATCGTGCTGCGGTTCAGCCCGAGGCGAGCTGTGAGATCGGCGCGCGAGAGCTGCCCGTCGCGGTGCAGGTGCGCCAGCACCGTGCCGAGGTTGTGCCGGCGCACTGCCTCCTGGTTCGTGCCCGCACCCGGCCGGCGAGCGACTGCCACGGCCCCAGCAACCGCACACGTCAGCGGCCCGCGGCGCTACGACGGCGACGCGTGATCGCGTCGACGCTGGCCGCGAGGAGCAGGACGAAGCCGGTGACGAGGTAGTTGACGTCGGCCTTCTGGTTCAGCAGCCCCAGGCCGTTGGCGATGACCGCGACGACGAACGCGCCGACGATCGCGTCGCGCATCTTGCCCTTGCCGCCGAACAGGCTGGTGCCACCGATGACGGCCGCGCCGACGGCGTACAGCAGGGTGTTGCCCGCGCCGGCGTCCGGCGTCACCGAGTTGAGCCGGGACGCCGCGACGATGCCGGACAGGGCCGCCATCCCCGAGCAGATCACGAACACCGACGTGCGCAGGACGGTCACGTTGATACCGGCGCGGCGGGCCGCCTCGGTGTTGCCACCGATCGCGTAGATGTGGCGGCCGTAGCGGGTGCGCGAGAACACGAACGTCCACGCGACGAGCAGGACGACGACGACCGGGACGACGTAGGGGATGCCGCGCAGGTCGAAGTTCGGGTTCGCCGCCCGGTTCAGGCTCAGGACGTAGGTGGTCACCAGCACGATGACGGCCAGCCCCGCGATGCGCAGCAGCACGACGGCGAGCGGCGAGCGGACCAGCCCCGCGGCGGCCTGCGACCGGTAGCGCACCAGGCTGAGAATGGCGTACAGCGCGATCGCGAGGATTGCGACGACCCAGCCGGCCGTGATCGGCAGGTTGCTGTTGGCGATGCCGACGATCACGGTGTCGCGCACGGGGACGGTGCCACCTTGGCCGATCAGCTTCAAGGTGATGCCCTGCAGGCCCAGGAAGAACGCCAGGGTGACGACGAACGAGGGGATCCCCAACCGGGCCACCAGCGTGCCGATGACCACCCCGATGACCATGCCGGTGACGAGCGCGCCCAGCACCCCGACGTACCAGGGCAGGCCCTTGTCGGTGACGAGGATGGCCATCACGCCGGCGGATGCACCGCCCGCGACGCCGGCGCTCAGGTCGATGTCGCCCAGCAGCAGCACCGGGACCAACCCCATGGCGAGGACGCAGATCGCGCCCGCCTGCACCATGAGGTTGGCGATGTTGCCCGTCGAGGGGAACGTGTCGGGCCGCAGCACCGAGAACACGATGGCCAGGACCACCAGGCCGAGGACGGCGGGCAGCGAGCCGGTGTCACCGCCGCGCAACCGGTCGCGGTACTCGCGGAACGCCCCACCGACGGTGGTGGCGCGGGCGTCGCCGGAGAAGTCGGAGTCGGCCAGCCCGGGGCTGGGGTTGCTCTCGTCAATGACGCTCATCGCTCGTGCTCCCTGTCTCAGGCCGACTCGGCGGCGGTGGCGCGTGAGATCCCGATGTCACCCGAGCGCCCGGCGGTGATCAGCTCGACGATCTGGCGCTGGTCGACGTCCTTGGCCGACACGTCGGCAGCCACCCGACCGAGGTACAGGGCGGTGATGCGGTCGGCGACCTCGAGCACGTCGACCATGTTGTGCGAGATCAGCAGGACGCCGAGGCCGTTGTCGGCCAGACGCCGCACCAGGTCGGGCACCTGGCGCGTCTGGGCC
>JACMOY010000269.1 GCA_014377795.1 Actinomycetota bacterium
CGTTGAGGATCATCGCGTGCGACACCCGGAAGCTCGAGGTCAGCGTCTCGGGCTCGGCGGCGACGTGGCGCTCGAAGGTGGGCCGGCCCCACGACACGAACCCCTCCGGGGCCTTCTTGCGCTCGACCCGCTTGAGCTTCTTCGGGTCGTCGCCGGCCTTGGCGATCCGCTTCGCGTTCTCGACGTCGTGCTCAGGAGCCTGGACGACGACCGTGCCCGCCGTGTCGAACCCGGCCCGCCCGGCCCGGCCGGCGATCTGGTGGAACTCGCGCGCCTTCAGGTGCCGGGTGCGGACCCCGTCGTACTTGGTGAGCCCGGTGAACAGCACGGTGCGGATCGGCACGTTGATGCCGACGCCGAGGGTGTCGGTGCCGCACACCACCTTCAGCAGCCCGGACTGGGCGAGCTGCTCGACCAGCCGGCGGTACTTGGGCAGCATGCCCGCGTGGTGGACGCCGATCCCGTGGCGCACCAACCGCGACAGGGTGCGTCCGAACCCGGCGGTGAACCGGAAGTCGCCGATCAGGTCGGCGATGGCGTCCTTCTGCGCGCGGGTGCACACGTTCAGGCTCATCAGCGCCTGGGCCTGCTCGATCGCGGACGCCTGGGTGAAGTGCACGACGTACACGGGCGCGCCGTGCGTGGACAGCAGCTCCTCGAGCGTCTCGTGCAGCGGGGTCGTGACGTAGGAGTAGTGCAGCGGCACCGGCCGGTCGGTGCTGGTGACCACGGCGGTGTCACGGTCGGTGCGCCGGGTCAGGGCCTGGCTGAACGCCGTGACGTCGCCGAGGGTGGCCCACATCAGCAGGAACTGCGCGCCGGTCAGCTCGACCAGCGGTACCTGCCAGGCCCAGCCGCGCTCGGGGTCGGCGTAGAAGTGGAACTCGTCCATCACCACCAGGCCGAGGTCGGCCGCCGCCCCCTCGCGCAGGGCCAGGTTGGCCAGGATCTCGGCGGTGCAGCAGATGATCGGCGCACCGCCGTTGACCGTGGCGTCGCCCGTCATCATGCCGACGTTCGCGGGGCCGAAGGCGGCGCACAGGTCGAAGAACTTCTCGCTCACCAGCGCCTTGATGGGTGCGGTGTAGAAGCTGCGCCGGCCCTGGGCGAGGGCGCCGAACTGGGCACCCGCGGCCACCAGCGACTTGCCCGACCCGGTCGGCGTCGACAGGACGACGTTCGAGCCGGTGACCAGCTCGAGCAGGGCCTCGTCCTGGGCGGGATAGAGCGTGATGCCGCGGTCGGCGACCCAGGCGACGAACGTCTCGTACGTCGCGTCAGCCGTCGGTGGGTCGGGAACGAGCTCGGCGAGGTTCATCTGCCGGTGATCCTGCCACCCCGCGCAGGCCCGAGGGCGACCCGCGCCCCCGCCTCAGCTGCCGACGGCGCCGACCACGCGTCGGTGAGTGCGGCGACGTCTGCGGAGTCGTCGCTCCAGGCGGTGCACAGGCACCAGTCGTCGTCGATCGGGTGCAGCGTCGCGGTGGCCTCGGCGCACACGGCGGTGAAGCGCGCGTCCTCGTCCCGGCCGGGCGCCCAGCGGTGGTGCCGCGCCCGGTCCTGCTCGATCAGCGCCCACACGACGTCGTCGATGGCGTCTTGCGGAACGCCGACCTCGAGCGGCCCAGCGGTGCGCCGGCCGCTGCCGTCGCGGGACACGAGCACCCACCCGGCGCGCTCGCTGCGCTCCAGCGTGCTGCCCAGACCGACGCGCCCCCAGCTCTCGATGTCCTCGCCGTCGCGCACCTCGTGGCCCACAATGCCGTAGCCGAGCCGGGCGGCCTGCTGCTTGTCCTGCGCCA
>JACMOY010000270.1 GCA_014377795.1 Actinomycetota bacterium
CGGCCCCGCGAGCATCAGCGGCACCGTCACGGCAGCCGTCGTCCACACGCCGCGGACGTCGACCTGCCACAGCGCCTCCTGCTCGTCGTCCCGGGGCTGCCACAGCGGGGGCCCCGCGGCCCTCCCCCCCCCGGCCCCACCCCCCGCGTCCAGCTGCTCGCGCGTCGCGAGCGGGTACGTCACGGCGTCCGGCCGCGTCGGCCCCTCACCCGCGCACGAGTCCACCGCCACGACCGCGTACCCCTGGGCCACCAGCGCCGCCACGCTCGCCGCACCGATCCCCCGCGCGGCACCGGTGACCAGCGCGACCCGGCGGTCGGTCACGACGCCGTCCGCGCGGACGGTACGACCAGGCAACCGCGGTCGTCCGGTGCGCCGACGGACAGGCGCCGCGCGGCCTCGCAAACCATCGCGCCCATCAGCCGCTCGCCCTCGACGGCGGTCGCGCCGGTGGGGTCGCCCAGCACACCGGACGCCGACACCGCCCGCACCCCGACGGTGGTCAGCGCCGGCATCAGCTCGGCGAGCGGCGTGACGTTGCCCACCACCGCGCGCTCGGGCCGCACGAGGTGCCCAGCCAGGTGCATGACCAGGCAGGTCTCGGTGAAGCCGGCGTGCAGGTCGCCCGCGCCGACGGTGCACGGCACCCAGGCCACGTCGCGGGACTCGCGTCGCAGCTGGGCCACGGCGCGGGACAGCGGGTTGACGTTGCCGCCGTGCCCGTTGACGAAGACCACCCGGCCGGCCCACGACGCGAGCGAGCGCACCATCTCGACCAGCACCACGTAGAGCGCGTCCGCGCCGATCGACACGGTGCCCGCGAACCCCTGGTGCTCACCGCTGGAGCCGTAGGCGAGCGGCGGCGCGACGAGCACGCGGCGGTCTGCGCGCGCCAGCACCCGTGCCAGGCCCTGCGCCACCGCGGTGGCCACGAGGGTGTCGGTGGACGTCGGCAGGTGGGGTCCGTGCTGCTCGGTCGACCCGACCGGCACGAGCACCAGCGGGCGGGACGGCAGGTCGGGCCAGGTCGACTCACCCAGCGCCGAGCTCATCGCAGCGAGCTCATGGGGCCGCGTCGACCCCCAGCGCCCGGGTGAACCCCGGCGGCACGAGGACGTCGTCGGGGCGCAGGTCGCGGGCCGCGGACAGCCCGAGGCCGAGCACGGTCGAGTCCAGGCCGCCGCGCAGCACGTCCAGCACGTTCTCGACCCCCGCCTGACCGTTCGCCGCCAGGCCCCACAGGTACGCGCGGCCGATCATCACCGCGCGGGCGCCCAGCGCCAGCGCCTTGGCGACGTCGCCGCCGCGGCGGATCCCGCCGTCCAGCAGCACCTCGATCTCGTGGCCCACGGCGTCGGCCACAGCCGGTAGTGCGCGGATCGGCGCCGGTGTGCCGTCCAGGTTGTTGCCGCCGTGGTTCGACACCGAGATCGCCGTCGCACCGGCCTGCACGGCGCGCTTGGCGTCGTCGACCCGCGAGATGCCCTTGAGCATGAACGGCCCGTCCCACTGCGCACGCAGCCAGGCGACGTCGTCCCAGCTCGGCGGCGGCGTCTGCATCCACTCGTAGTAGGCGGCGAAGAACGTGGGTGCGGGCCCGCCGGGCGCGGCCAGGTTGGGGGCGGTGAGGTCGGGCAGCTTGCCGCTGCGGGCGAAGTCGGCCAGCCAACGCGGCCGGCGCAGCCCCTCGGGCGCGAACCGCAGCATGGCCTTGAGGTCGAGCTTCTCGGGGATCGTCGGGCTGCCCCAGTCGCGGCCGTTGGCGAACGACCAGTCCAGCGTCGCGATCACCCCGACGCAGCCGGCGGCCCGCGCCCGCTCGAGCCGGCGCACCATCGCGTCACGGTCGCCCATCCAGTACGTCTGGTAGAGCGTGCGGGGGTTGGCGGCCGTGACCTCCTCGACCGGTTTGCTGGCGAATGACGACAGGCCCATCAGCGTGCCGCGGGCGGCGGCGGCGCGCGCCACCGCCACCTCGCCGTCCGGGTGCACTGCCTGGACGCCGGTCGGTGAGATCAGCACCGGCAGGTCGATGGTCTGGCCCATCACCGTCGTCGACAGGTCGCGCGTGCCCGAGCTGCCGGCGACGTGCGGGGCGAAACCCAGCAGGCCGAAGGCAGCCAGGTTGTCGTCGTACGACAGCCCCTTCTCCGACCCCGCCAGCAGCGCGCTGTAGACCGACGGCGGTAGCCGCTTCTTCGCCCGGCGCTGGGCCTCGGCGACCGTCTCGAACCACGCTCCCACGTCGGGTCTCTCCTTCAGTCGCGGGTGAAACCCGCGAGCGGGCTCTCGGAGCAGGCGGACACCGGCGGAGCGCTCGGGCCGGGTCGGGTGCCGATCTGCACCGGCACCGGACGACGGACCGCCGGCGCCGTGCGGTGCGAGTGGTCGTCGGCCGGCCGCCGCGACGCGATGGTGGCGGCCCGGTCGTCGGCTGCCAGAGCCGTCTCGCCGAAGCCGCGCACGCACTCGGGGTCGGGGCCGTCCAGCGGCAGCCCGGTGAAGAACTTGGCCGCCATGCACCCGCCGCGGCACGAGTCGAAGAACTGGCACCGGGTGCACGCCCCCGACGTCTGCGGCGAGCGCAGGTCGGCGAACAGCTCGGAGGTGCGCCACACCTGGCCGAAACCACCGTCCCGCAACAGGTTGCCGGCGAGGAACGTGTCGTGGATCGCGAACGGGCACGCGTACACGTCACCGATCGGGTCGATCAGGCAGACCACCCGACCCGCGCCGCAGAGGTTCAGGCCCGGCATCGGTGACTCGCCGTACCCGGCCAGGTGGAAGAACGGGTCGCCGGTCAGGACGTTCTCGCCGGCGCCGACCAGCCAGTCGTACAGCTCACGCTGCTGGGCGGCCGTCGGGTGCAGCTCGTCCCAGACGTCGGCCCCGCGGCCGGACGGGCGCAGCCGGGTCAGCCGCAGCGTCGCCCCGTGGTCGTCGGCGATCCTCTTGAAAGCGTCGAGCTGCCCGACGTTGTGCCGGGTGACCACGACCGAGACCTTGGCGTCCTCGAACCCCGCCTCGGCGAGGTTGTCGAGGGCGCGGATGGCCGTCGCGTACGACCCCGCGCCGCGGACGTGGTCGTTCACCTCGGCGGTGGCACCATCGAGCGAGACCTGCACGTCGACGTAGTCGGTGCGCGCGAGCACCGCCGCGCGGTCGGGGGTCAGACGGATCCCGTTGGTCGAGAACTTCACCCCCACCTGGTGGGCGACGGCGTAGTCCAGCAGGTGCCAGAAGTCCTCGCGCACCGTGGGCTCACCACCACCGACGTTGACGTAGAAGACCTGCATCCGCTGCAGCTCGTCGATGACCGCCTCGCACTGCCCCGTGGTGAGCTCACGCGGGTCGCGCCGTCCGGACGACGACAGGCAGTGCACGCACGAGAGGTTGCACGCGTAGGTGAGCTCCCAGGTGAGGCAGATCGGCGCGTCCAGGCCGTACTCGAACTGCTCGACGAGCGAGCCGGTCGCCGGGCGGGCGGGGGTGGAAGGCCGGACGTCGAGCTCGGTCACGCGGATCCTCCGGTGCGGGGGGCGATCATGTCCGTATCAGCCAGCCGGCGCAGGGCGGCGACGTACGTCGGCCACTCGGCGGTGTCGATGCCCGCCGTCGTCAGTGCGTCACGGACGTCGGGGGCGGCGCCGAGCCCGCGCACGACCTCGACGAGGCCGGGCGCCTTGAGGAACGTCAGGCGCCGGGTGCCGAAGTGGTAGGCCAGCGCCCCGAACGGCTCGGGGCGCAGGGCGACCGACGACGAGAGCGACCAGGCCTCGTCCAGCACGACGTCAGTAGACGCCGCACATGCCGTCGATCGAGACCTCCTCGACCAGCGACTGCGCCAGCACCGCGTCGTCCACGGTCGCGGCAGCGTCGGCCTCGGGGTGGCTCGGGTCGGGAAGGTCCATGTCGGGCACCTTGACTCTCGTGGTCGCGTCGTCGGTGACGCGATGCTGCCCGCAACGTATGGCACCGAGCGCCACAAGGGAAGGGGCGGCGCCGGCGGTAGCGCTGGACCTGTTCTGGCGTAATGGTTTCAACGCGACGACGATTCGGGCGAGCGCGGACGCCAGCGGCATCAGCCGGCGCACCGTGTTCCGCTGCTCCCCCTCCACGGACGACATCCCCTGGGGCCGGTTCGACGAGAACCTCGACCACCTGGGCGACAGGCCTTGACGGACGCGGCGCGAACGTGCAGTTTCTGAACACCTGCCGGCCGCGACCGGTGGCACAGTTCGCTGTACCCACGCCCACGAAGGAGTCGGCATGAAAACGAAGGCAGCGGTCGTCTACGAGGCCGGTAAGCCCATCGAGATCGAAGAGCTCACCCTCGACGGTCCTCGTGAGGGCGAGGTCCTCATCCGCTACACCCATGCAGGTCTGTGCCACTCCGACGTCCACATCGCGCACGGCGACCTCGAGGCGCGCCTGCCGATGGTCCTCGGCCACGAGGGCGCGGGCATCATCGAGGAGGTCGGCCCCGGCGTCACCCGCGTCAAGGCCGGCGACCACGTCGTCTGCTCGTTCATCCCCAACTGCGGCACCTGCCGCTACTGCGCCTCCGGCCAGCAGTCCATCTGCGACATGGGCGCCACGATCCTCGAGGGCTACCTGCCCGGCGACCGGTGGCCGATCAGCGGCCCGCGCGGCCGGTACGGCGCGATGTGCATGCTCGGCACGTTCAGCCAGTACGGCGTCATCCACCAGAACTCGGCGGTGAAGGTCGACGACGACCTGCCGCTCGACAAGGCGGTGCTCGTCGGCTGCGGCGTCCCGACCGGCTGGGGCTCGGCGGTCAACACCGCCAACGTCAAGGCCGGCCAGACCGTCGCGGTGTTCGGCGTCGGCGGCATCGGCATCAACGCCGTCCAGGGCGCGCGGTACGCCGGGGCCAAGTACGTCGTGGCCATCGACCCGCTCGAGAACAAGCGCGAGAAGGCGATGGAGCTCGGTGCCACCCACGCCTTCGCCACCGCAGCCGAGGCGCAGGAGGCGATCACCCAGATGACCCGCGGGCAGGGCGCCGACTCGGCGATCCTCACCCCGGGCCTGATGACCTCGCAGATCGTCTCGGACGGGTTCAACGCGGTCGGCAAGGGCGGCACCGTCGTCCTCACCGGCCTGAACAAGCTGATGGAGCAGAACATCGAGCTGCCCGGCACGATCCTCACGCTGTTCCGCAAGAAGATCGTCGGCAGCCTGTTCGGCGACTGCAACCCCACCGTCGACATCCCGAAGATCCTCGGGCTCTACCAGAGCGGTGACCTCAAGCTGGACGAGATCATCACCCGCACCTACACCCTCGACCAGGTGCAGGAGGGCTACGACGACCTGCTCGCGGGCAAGAACGTGCGCGGCGTCGTGATCCACGAGCACCCGTGACTCCACCTGCTGGGACGGCGGGCGGGTCGGGCACCTCGGTACCCGGCCCGCTCGCCCGGGTGCCCACGGCCGTGGTCGGGCGCGACCGCGAGGTCGAGCTGCTCACAGCGGCGCTGGCCAGCGGTGCCCACGTGCTGATCGAGGGGCCGCCCGGCACCGGCAAGTCCACCCTGCTGCGGCACGTCGCCTCGGGCCGCTCGATCCCGTTCTTCCTCGTCGAGGGCAACGCCGAGCTGACGCCGGCCCGCCTGGTCGGGCACTTCGACCCGGCCCTGGTGCTCACCAGCGGCTACCGCCCGGACGTGTTCGTCGACGGGCCGCTGATCGAGGCGCTGCGCACCGGCGGGCTGCTGTACGTCGAGGAGCTCAACCGGGTGCCGGAGGAGACGCTGAACGTGCTGCTCACGGTGATGAGCGAGCGCGAGCTCAACGTCCCGCGCCTCGGTCGGGTCGCGGCAGCGGACGGGTTCAGCCTCGTCGCGGCCATGAACCCGTACGACGCCGTCGGCACCGCGCGCATCTCCTCCGCCGTCTACGACCGCACCTGCCGCATCACGATGGACTACCAGAGCGAGGACGCCGAACGCGCGATCGTGCGCCTGCGGGCCCCCTCGCCGGTCGACGACGAGTGGCGCGCCAAGGCCGTCGCGCTCGTGCGCGCCACCCGCAGCCACCCGGACGTCCGGATCGGGTCGTCGGTGCGCGGCGCCATCGACCTGGTGGGCCTGTGCGCCGAGCTCGCCCGGCTGCGCGAGCGGCCCGCCACCGACTGGCAGGCCGGGCTGGACGCCGCGCTGGTCTCGCTCTCGGGCCGCATCAGGTTGCAGGAGTCGTGCCTGCGCCCGCCCGAGGACGTCGTCCGCGAGCTGTACACCCGGGTGTTCGGCCCACCGCCCAGCGAGTCGACCGAGGACGGGTCCGGTGGTGACCCGGGGGGAGCCTGGGCCCGCCCGCAGCGGGCCCCACCCCCGGTCAGCCGGACGACGCGCGCCGCCGTCCGCGCAGCTCGAACCCCCCCGGCCGCACCACCAGCCGCACCGACCTGTCGCGGCACCCGCAGTTCGCCGAGATCTCGCCCGAGGTCGGGGTGCTGGACGAGCAGGCGCTCGAGCAGGCGCTCGCAGCCGACCCGGACGCCGCCCTCGCGCTGCTCGCCGAGATGCTCAGCGCCACGGACGAGAAGCTGCGGGCAGCAGCCGCGACGCTCGCCGCACGCCTCGTGCTCGACCGCTCA
>JACMOY010000271.1 GCA_014377795.1 Actinomycetota bacterium
GCCTGCATCGTCCCACCCAGCACCCGGCCTGGCGGCGCGCCAGCGCGTCCTGCAGACTTCGAGCGCCGACAGGTGCGCTGCAATGAAGGAGCCACGATGCCCAACCTGAGCCTGAACCTCACCCGTTCGGCTGCTGCCCACCCCGACCAGGTCGCGATCCGGGCCGACGAGTACGAGCTCACCTACGCCGGGCTGGACGACGCCACGGCGCGCGTCGCCACCGCGCTGCGCGAGAAGGGGCTCCAGGTCGGCGACCGGGTCGCGGTCATGCTGCCCAACATCGCGGCCTTCGCCATCCTGTACTTCGCGATCCTGCGGGCCGGGGGCGTCGCGGTGCCGATGAACCCGCTGCTGAAGGCGCGCGAGGTCGAGTTCTACCTCACCGACTCCGGCGCCCGGCTGATCTTCGTCGCGTCCGCGTCGGTCGACGAGGTCACCAGGGGCGCCGAGCCCACCGGCGCCGAGGTGGTCGTGGTCTCCAGCCACGCCACCGAGCTGATCGATGGTCACGATCCCCTCACCGAGGTGGTCGACCGGGCGGACGACGACACCGCGGTGATCCTCTACACCTCGGGCACGACCGGCCGGCCCAAGGGCGCCGAGCTCACCCACCACAACCTGGCCCGCAACGCGGCGGTCACCGCCGAGACCCTCGTCCAGCTCGGCCCTGACGACGTCGTGATGGGCTGCCTGCCGCTGTTCCACGTCTTCGGCCAGACCTGCGGGCTGAACGCCGCGATCGCCACCGGCGCGACGCTGACCCTGCTCGTCCGCTTCGACCCCAAGGCGGCGCTGGAGGTGATCCAGCGTGACCGGGTGACGGTCTTCGAGGGCGTGCCGACGATGTACGGCGCGATCCTGCACCTGCCCGGGCGCGAGCAGTACGACACCTCGTCGCTGCGCACCTGCATCAGCGGCGGGTCGGCCCTGCCGGTCGAGATCCTGCACGCGTTCGAGAAGGCGTTCGGCACGATCCTGCTCGAGGGGTACGGCCTGTCCGAGACCTCGCCGGTGGCCTCGTTCAACCACCCCGAGCGCGAGCGCAAGGCGGGCTCGATCGGCATCCCGATCCTCGGCGTCCAGATGCGTCTGGTCGACGACGAGGGTGCCCAGGTCGAGGCGGGCCAGCCCGGCGAGATCGCCATCCGCGGGCACAACGTGAGGAAGGGCTACTGGGGCCGCCCGGAAGAGACCGCGGACTCGATGAAGGACGGGTGGTTCGTCACCGGCGACATCGCCACGGTGGACGAGGACGGGTACTACTTCATCGTCGACCGCAAGAAGGACGTCATCATCCGCGGCGGGATGAACGTCTACCCCCGCGAGGTCGAGGAGGTGCTGTTCGAGCACCCCGCCGTCGCCGAGGCTGCGGTCGTCGGCATCGCGCACGACACGATGGGTGAGGAGATCGGCGCCGCCGTGGCCCTCAAGCCCGGCGCGACGGCCACCCCCGAGGAGCTCAGCGCCTTCGTCAAGACCCGCCTGGCCGCGTACAAGTACCCGCGCCGGGTGTGGATCGTGGACGCCCTGCCCAAGGGCCCGACCGGCAAGATCCTGCGCCGGTCGGTCGAGCCCCCGGTCGACGCGTGACGTCCGCGCCGACGACGGACGACGCCTGGTCGGCGCCGGACGCGGGCGGCCCGCTCGACCTGCTGCTCAGCGACGCCGCACTGGGACCGTTGCGGCGGTTGAACCCTGGGCGTTCTGGCGTGCGGCTGGCCCGCAGCCTGGCGCGCCGTCCCGACGTCGTCGGCGCCCAGGCGACGGCGCTGGCCCACGAGCTGGCGCAGGTCGCGCGCGGTCACTCGACCCTCGCGCCCGCGCCCAAGGACCGCCGGTTCACCGACCCCGCCTGGTCGCGCAACCCGCTGCTGCGTCGCTCGCTGCAGACCTACCTGGCGGCGTCCACCGCGGTGACGGAGGTCGTCGACGCGGCCGACCTCGACTGGGCGGACGCCGAGAAGGTGCGTTTCGTCGTCGACAACCTCGTCGCGGCTCTCGCGCCGAGCAACAACCCGGTGCTGAACCCGTTGGCGTGGAAGGCTTTGATCGACACCGGCGGCGCCAGCGTGGTCAACGGCGCCGCCCACCTCGTCAAGGACCTGGCCAGCAAGCCACGGGTGCCGGCGATGGTCGAGGGCGACGCGTTCGAGGTCGGCCGCACGGTCGCCGTCACGCCCGGGGCCGTCGTCCTGCGCACGCCGGTGTTCGAGCTGATCCAGTACCGCCCCCAGACCCCGCGCGTGCGCCGCACCCCGCTGCTGATCGTGCCGCCGATGATCAACAAGTACTACGTCATCGACCTGGCGCCCGAGCGCTCGCTGGTCGAGCACCTGGTGCGCCAGGGCCAGCAGGTGTTCGTCATGTCGTGGCGCAACCCGGACGTGCGGCACCGCGACTGGAACCTGGACACCTACGGCCAGGCGGTTCTCGACGCGATGGACGCGACCGAGAGCATCTGCCGCGTCGACTCCACCCACCTGCTGTCGCTGTGCTCGGGCGGGATCATGGCCTCGATGCTCGCCGCGCACCTGGCTGCCACGGGTGGCCTGCACCGGGTGGCGTCCTTCGCCGCCGGGGTGACGGTGCTCGACCAGGGCCACGCCGGGCTGATGTCGGCGGCGATGGACCCCGCGACCGCGCGGGCCGCCGTCGACGCGTCGGCCGCGCGCGGCTACCTCGACGGTCGGGCCCTCGCCGAGGTGTTCGCCTGGCTGCGCCCCGGCGACCTGATCTGGAACTACTGGGTCAACAACTACCTGCAGGGCAACAAGCCCCCGGCCTTCGACGTGCTGTTCTGGAACGCCGACACCACCCGGATGCCCGCGGCCCTGCACCGGCAGTTCATCGAGATGGCGCTGGCGAACAGCCTCACCGAGCCGGGCCGGGCCGTCATGCTCGGGACGCCGGTCGACCTGTCGCGCGTCGACGTGGACTCCTACGTCATCGCCGGTGTCGCCGACCACATCTGCCCGTGGCAGTCCTGCTACGCGACGACCCAGCTGCTCGGCGGATCGACCCGCTTCGTCCTGTCGACCGCGGGTCACATCGCCTCGCTGGTGAACCCCCCGACCAACGCCAAGGCCACCTACCGCACGCACACGTCCAACCCGGCCGACCCCGAGCGGTTCCTGCGCGAGGCCGAGACGGTGAAGGGCACCTGGTGGGTCGACTACGCGGCGTGGCTCGAGCCGCGCAGCGGCGGAGACAAGGCCCGCCCCCGGGCGCTGGGCAACGCCCGGCACCGGGTCGGCGCGCCCGCGCCCGGCACGTACGTGTTCGACCGGTGAACGCCCGCGAGGAGGTCACCCGCACGGTCGCGCTGCACGGGTTCGAGATCCGGGTGCGGGTGCGGCCGGGTGCCCCGGGCCGCACCCCGCTGCTGCTGTGCTGCGGCATCGGGGCCGGCTTCGAGGCGTTCACCCCGTTCGTCGACGCCCTCGACCCCGACATCGGCGTCATCCGGTTCGACGTCCCCGGCGCCGGCGCATCACCCCCCGGCGCCCTGCCGATCGGGTTCCCCGGCAACGCCTTCCTGGTCTCACGGCTGATCAGTGCCCTCGGTCACCGGCGGGTCGACGTCCTCGGGCTGTCATGGGGCGGTGGGCTGGCCCAGCAGCTCGCGCTGCAGCACCGGGGCCGGGTGCGGCGGCTGGTGCTGGTCAGCACCGGCACCGGCATGACGATGGTGCCCGGGCGGCCCGAGGTGCTGGCGAAGATGCTGACGCCGCGGCGGTTCCGCGACGTCGAGTACGCCGCGTCGCTGGCCGGGACGCTGTACGGCGGCAGCTCGCGCACGCGTCCGAGTCAGGTGCGGGAGGTCCTCGGCGACAGCACCCGGGTGGGGTCGCGCCGTGGCTACACCCACCAGCTGATGGCGATCGCCTGCTGGAGCAGCCTGCCGGTGCTGCCCCTGGTCACCACCCCCACCCTGGTTCTCAGCGGTGACGACGACCCGATCATCCCGGTCGTCAACGCGCACGTGCTGCACCGGATGATCCGCGGTTCGCAGCTGCACGTGTACCCCGGCGGTCACCTCACCCTGGTCACCGACGTCGAGGTGCTGACCCCGGTGATCACCGGGTTCCTGCACACCGACCTGCCCCAGACCTCCGCGACAACCAAGGAGCGCCCGTGACCGACCTCACCGCACCCGGCCCCGCGCCGTCCGCCGACTTCTACGACTTCACCGACCTGCTCGCCGACGACGACCGCGCGTTCCTGGACCGGGTGCGGACGTTCATGCACGAGCAGGTGCAGCCGGTGATCACCCACCACTGGTCGAGGGCGACCTTTCCCCACGACCTGGTCCCAGCCTTCGCCGCATTGAAGACATCAGGACTCGCTTACTCCGGCAACGGGTGCGGCGGTCGCAGCCCCCTGCTGGACGGGATGGTCGCGATGGAGCTGGCTCGCGTCGACCCCTCGTTCGCCACCTTCAACGGCGTGCACGGCGGGCTGGCCATGGGCTCGATCCACCTGTGCGGGTCGCAGGAGCAGAAGCAGCGGTGGCTGCCGGCGATGGCCCGCATGGACCTGATCGGCGCGTTCGGGCTCACCGAGCCGGACGTCGGGTCCGGGGCCTCGGGTGGCCTGGCGACGTCCGCGCGCCGCGACGGCGACGGCTGGGTGCTGGACGGGCAGAAGACCTGGATCGGCAACGCCACCTTCAGCGACCTCACGGTGATCTGGGCCCGCGACGTCGATGACAAGCAGGTCAAGGGTTTCGTCGTCGCGAACGACTCCCCCGGTTTCAGCACCGAGAAGATGGAGGACAAGATCGCGCTGCGCGTCGTGCAGAACGCGCGGATCACCCTGGACGGGGTGCGCGTGCCCGAGAGCGACCGGCTGCAGAACGCGAGCTCGTTCTCCGACACCGCAAAGGTTCTCAAGCTCACCCGCGCCGGCGTCGCCTGGATGGCGATCGGCTGCGCGATGGGCGCGTACGACAACGCCCTGGCCTACTCGACGCAGCGCCAGCAGTTTGGCCGCCCGATCGCAGGTTTCCAGCTGGTGCAGGACCTGCTGGTGAAGATGCTCGGCAACATCACGTCGTCGATGGCACTGTGCGTGCGGCTGGCCCAGCTGCAGGAGCGCGGCTCCTACCGCGACGAGCAGTCGGGGCTGGCCAAGGCGTTCTGCACGGTGCGCATGCGCGAGACGGTCGGGATGGCCCGCGAGCTGATGGGCGGCAACGGGATCCTGCTGGAGCACAACGTCGGGCGGTTCGTCGCCGACGCCGAGGCGATCTACTCCTACGAGGGCACCCGCGAGATCAACACGCTGATCGTCGGCAAGGCCATCACCGGGGTCAGCGCGTTCGTCTGACGAGTCGGTCAGCGGGCGTCGGCCGGGTGCGCGGCCGGTTCGGCGGGCTCGTGGTCAGCACCGGACGGGCCCTGCTCGGGCCGCACGAGAACGGTGGCGATCCGGTGGCGGCGCCCGGCCGGCCGCCCGGCCACCAGCTCGAGACCGTCGACGACGGCGCGTGCGCCGGGGATCGGCACCCGGCCCAGCGCCTTGGCCAGCAGCCCGCCGACGGTGACGACGTCCTCGTCCTCGATCTGCAGGCCGAACAGCTCGCCGAGCTCGTCCAGGTGCAGGTTCGAGCGCACCCGCACC
>JACMOY010000272.1 GCA_014377795.1 Actinomycetota bacterium
CGGCGGCGCGGGGCGCCCCGGCGGGCGTGCCCGCCGTAGGTGTCGCGGTCGTGGCGCCCGCGCTGGGGGTGGCCGAGCCCAGGGCCTGCAGCAGGGCGGGGTCGACGGCCCCCCCGACGCCAGGCGCCGACGCCGCGTCGAGCAGTCGACGCAGGCGGGAGTCGGGGCCGACCGCGGCGGCCAGCTGGGCCGGCGACGGGTCCGCTCCGTTCACGCCCGTCGGGACCCCCGTGATCGGCACCAGCCAGGCCAGCTGCTGCGCGTTGAACTCCTTCGGCCCCGGCTGCCACTGCACCGTCGTGCGCAACAGGCCGACCTGCCGGCGGCCCAGCCCGCCCTGGGCGCGCACCTCGACAGCCAGGCCGTAGGCGCCGAAGCGCTGCCCGGCCAGGCCCAGGTCAGCGGCCGCCACGGTCAGGGTGAAGGGCGCGCTCGCGCCGACCGCGATGCTCGGCAGGGGGTCGAGGGTGGGGCCGACGACGGTGCCGGTCCGCTCGTCGTCGCCGTCGTCCCAGGCGGCCACCGCGGCCGGGGTGCCGAGCGGGTCACGGACCAGGCGCAGGCGGACGGTGACGATCTGCAGTGGCTCGGCCCCGATGTTGGTGATCGTCCCGGTCGCGGTCAGGGTCGCCCTGGGATCGACGACTGCCGGGCCCAGCGCGGTCAGCGTGACCTGGGCGGTGGGCTGGTCGCCGTCGACGACGGCCGAAGCCGCCGGCGCGGTGCTCATCACCGCCGACATCACCGCCGACATCAGCAGCAGCCCGGCGGCCAGCAGGCGGCCGGGACGGGTCACGCGAGGTCCGCGGGCCGGCCCAGCAGGTGCGCGGCGGCCGCGTCGGCGATCCGGCGCTCGTTGGGGAAGGTCAACCGCTGGTCCAGCTGGGCGAACGGCACCCACGCGACGTCGATCGCTTCGGCGTCCGGGTCGTCCTCGACGGTCAGCCGGCCGCCGACGGCCTCGAGCAGGTAGTGGTGGACGACCTTGTGGATCCGCTTGTCGGGCACCGAGAACCAGTAGTCGATCGTGCCGAGCGGCGCCAGCACCCGGCCGCGGATGCCGGTCTCCTCGGCCACCTCGCGCACCGCCGTCTGCTCCAGGGTCTCGGCGCCCTCGACGTGCCCCTTGGGCAGGCACCACTCGACCCGCCCGGCCCGGTTGCGGCGGGCGATCACCGCGACGGCAGCGGGCTGCTGAGCGCGGTCGACGACCACGCCGCCGGCAGACGTCTCCTCGACCGACGGCAACCGCCGGCGGGGACGATCGCTCGGATGGTGCACGTCGTCACTGTAACCAGCGCGTCCGTGACCGCCTGTCCTCTCACCTAGGCTGGTGTCTCGTGTCCGAGGTCCCGCCGTCCCAGCGCCCCGAGCAGGCCGTCCCGGCGCTCGCGGTGGCCCTGGGGGAGCGGTTCGCGGCGGCCGGCTTCGAGCTGGCGCTGGTCGGTGGCTCGGTGCGCGACCTGGTGCTGCGCCGCCGGATCACCGACCTGGACTTCGCCACCGACGCCCGCCCCGAGCAGACCGAGGACGTGCTCGCGGGCTGGGCCGACGCCACCTGGGACCTCGGCCGCGCGTTCGGCACGATCGGCGCCCGCCGCGGTGACGACGTCCTCGAGATCACGACCTACCGCACCGAGGACTACGACCCCGACTCGCGCAAGCCCGAGGTCGTGTACGGCCACACCCTCGTCGGCGACCTGGGTCGGCGCGACTTCACCGTCAACGCGATGGCCCTGGTGCTGCCCGGCCTCGAGCTGGTCGACCCGCACGACGGCCTGAGCGACCTGGCTGCATCGGTGCTGCGGACACCGGGCACCCCGCAGGACTCGTTCGCCGACGACCCGCTGCGGATGATGCGGGCCGCGCGGTTCGCCGCCCAGCTCGGGTTCAGCGTCGACCCGGCGGTGCAGGCCGCGATGACCGAGATGGCCGCACGGATCTCGATCGTCTCGGCCGAGCGGGTGCGGGTCGAGATCGAGAAGCTGCTGCTGGCCCCGCGGCCCCGCGCCGGGCTGACGTTGCTGGTCGACACCGGCCTGGCCGACCTCGTCCTGCCCGAGCTGCCGGCGCTGCGCCTGGAGCGCGACGAGCACCACCGGCACAAGGACGTCTACGAGCACACCCTCACCGTGCTCGAGCAGGCCATCGCGCTCGAAGGCGACGACGTGCCCGGGCCCGACCTGGTGCTGCGCCTCGCGGCCCTGCTGCACGATGTCGGCAAGCCGGCCACCCGCCGGTTCGAGCCCGCCGGCGGCGTCAGCTTCCACCACCACGAGATGGTCGGCGCCAAGCTCGCCGCCCGGCGGATGAGGGCGCTGCGGTTCGACTCGGCGACGACCAAGGCCGTGGCACGGCTGGTCGAGCTGCACCTGCGGTTCCACGGGTACGGCGACGGCGCGTGGACCGACTCCGCCGTCCGGCGCTACGTCACGGACGCCGGCCCGCTGCTCTCGCGCCTGCACCTGCTGACCCGCAGCGACTCGACCACCCGCAACGCCCGCAAGGCGGCCAGATTGTCCCGGTCCTACGACGAGCTCGAGCAGCGCATCGCGACGCTCAGCGAGGCCGAGTCGCTCGCCGCGATCCGGCCCGACCTGGACGGCGAGGCGATCATGGCCGAGCTCGGCCTGGCCCCCGGGCCGGTCGTGGGTCGCGCGTACCGGCACCTGCTCGAGGTGCGCCTGGAGCAGGGACCGCTCGAGCGCGCGGCCGCGGTCGTCGCGCTGCGCGCGTGGTGGGCCGAGCAGCCCGAGTCGCGCGCCTGAGCCCTCAGTGCACCTGGACGGGGTGGCCGCGCACCGCGCGGGCGTATCCGACGGCTGCCAGCAGGTACAGGCTGCCGATCAGCGCGTAGACCGGGCGCGAGTACCCGTCGGTGGGCACGAGCAGCGCCGCCGTCGCCGCGGCGATGACGAAGGCCAGGTTGAAGACCACGTCGTAGAACGAGAACACCCGACCGCGGTAGTCGTCGTCGACACAGGCCTGGACGATGGCGTCGACGCAGATCTTCGAGCCCTGGGCCGCCGCGCCGAGCACCACGGCCGCCACCAGCAGCAGCGGCACGCTGATCGTCACGGCCACGACGTACTCGGTGAGGGCGGCGGCGACGAAGCAGCGCCACACCCACCCCGACGTCCCCCACCGCGTCGAGCCCAGCGGCGTGATGACCGCAGCGACGGCGAAGCCCAGACCCAGCGCCGCGAAGACCAGTGCCAGCAGGGTGAAGCCCGAGCTCACGTCGGCTGGGTCGGCGAAGTGGTTGCGGCACAGCAGGATCGTGGCGATGAACGAGATGCCGTAGGCGAAGCGGTGCAGCCCGATCGCGGCCAGCGCGTCGAAAGCCGGACGCCGCTCGCGCACGTGCCGGGCGCCGTCGACCAGCGCGTGGACGCCGGCCGCCGGGCGCGCCTCGACCAGGTGGTCCGGGCCCAGCAGCCCAGGGCTCATCCGGGTCGCCAGCACCGCCGACGTGGCGTAGGCGAGGGCGGCAGCCAGCAGCACCAGCGCGTCGGTGCCGTCGCCGACCCCGAGCAGCTGGCGCAGGCCATAGCCGAGGAACCCACCGCCGATGGCCGCGAGCGTGCCGCAGGTGGGGCTGACCGCGTTGGCCATGACCAGCTCGTCGTCCGGCACGACGTGCGGCAGGCTGGCGCCCAGGCCCGCCAGGAAGAAGCGGTTGACCGACAGCGCCGCCAGCACCGCGACGTACAGCGACGGCCCGACGTCGACCACGACCAGGACGGCTATGGCCACGACGATCAGCGTGCGCACCGCGTTGGCGACCAGCAGCACCTGGCGTCGGCGCCAGCGGTCGAGCAGCACCCCGGCGAACGGCCCGACCAGCGTGTACGGCAGCACGGACGCCGCGAGGGCACCGGCCGCCGCACCCGCCGTCGCGGCCCGCTCGGGTGAGAAGAAGACCAGGCTGGCCAAGGCGACCTGGAAGGCCCCGTCACCAGCCTGCGAGACGAGGCGGACGGCGAACAGCCGGCGGAAGTCGCGACCGCGCAGCACCACGCGCAGATCGGCGACGAAGGGCACGCCGTCAGCGTAGGCCGGTGCCGCCGCCCCGCCGAGCCAGTGAAGTACCCCTCGACCCGACGGCCTGCGAGCTACCGCTCGACCCGACGGCCTGCGAGCTACCGCTCGACGTCGCCGCGGATGAAGGCCTCGACGCTCGCGCGGCCCTCGTCGTCCGGACGCTGCACCGGCGGGGACTTCATCAGGTACGACGACGCCGAGAGCAGCGCGCCGCCGATGCCACGGTCCTTGGCGATCTTGGCCGCGCGGATGGCGTCGATGATGATGCCGGCCGAGTTCGGCGAGTCCCACACCTCGAGCTTGTACTCCAGGTTGATGGGGGCGTCACCGAAGGCGCGACCCTCCAGGCGCACGTAGGCCCACTTGCGGTCGTCCAGCCACTGGACGTAGTCCGACGGGCCGATGTGCACGTTGCGAGCGCCGAGGTCGTGCTCGAGGTTCGAGGTGACGGCCTGGGTCTTGCTGATCTTCTTGGACTCCAGCCGGCCGCGCTCGAGCATGTTCTTGAAGTCCATGTTGCCGCCGACGTTGAG
>JACMOY010000273.1 GCA_014377795.1 Actinomycetota bacterium
ACCAGCGGATCACCGCCCACATCGGCACGAGCACCACCTCGAACGCGACGAAGAACAGCAGCAGGTCCGAGGCTGTGAACGTCGCGAGCGCCCCGCCCTCGACGACGAGCAGGCAGACCACCAGCGAGCGCACCGATCCCCCGGACGGCGCCGCGCGCGCGGTCAGCAGGGTGACGGCCAGACCCAGTCCGGCGGTCAGCAGCACGAGCGGGGCGCTGACGCCGTCCAGCACCAGGTGCAGCCGGACGCCGATCGCGGGGATCCACGGGGCATCGAGCTCGAGCGCCGGTGTGCCGGTCGACCACGGCCGGGCAGCGAGGGTCAGCAGCGCGACGCCGAGGGTGAGCGCGCTGGCGGCGACACCGACCGAGGGGGCCAGGTGCTCACCGACCGCGCGCGGCAGCAGAAGCAGCGCAAGCGCGGCGCCCAGCGGGACGGTGATCAGCAGGAGCAGCAGCAGGCTCATCGCAGTCCCACCCCCGCGACGGCGACGACGACCGCGCCGACCGCCAGCCAGGTGAGGTAGCCGGTCGTGCCGCCGGTCTGGGTGCGGCGCAGCGCCCACCCCGCGCCGCGCACCGAGGCGGCCGCCCCGCGGACGTAGGCGTCGACCACGTCACGGTCACCGGCCGCGACCAACCCGGCCAGGGCCCGCACCGGTCGGACGACGACCGCCCGGGTCGCCGCGTCGACGCCGAAGCCGGCCGCCATCGCACCGCGCAGCCGGGGCGCCAGGGCCAGCACCGGGTCGGGCCGGGCGCGAGCCAGCAGGGCGGTGGCCACGACGCCGATCAGCGACAGCCCGGCGGCGAGGCCACCGGTGACGGCGGACAGGTGCACCGCACCGGGCACCACCGGGCCGAGCAGCAGCAGGCCGCCGAGCGACGCCGGGACGGCCAGCAGCAGCAGCGGCGCGAGCATCGCGAGCGGCACCGGCTCGACCACCTCGACGGCGACCGGGCCGAGGAGGCCGACCCCCGCTGCGCCGACCTCGGGCGGGCGCAGGTCGCCGTCCGCGGCCCGCTCGGCGCCGCCGCCCGCGCTGACGAGGGCCAGCCCGTCACCCGAGCCCGCGCCCGGGACGACGAGCAGCCAGGTGCGCGTGGCGTAGACCGCGGTCACCAGCCCGGTCACCAGACCGGTGACGAGCACCAGGTGGCCGGTCCAGCCGCCTGCCTCCTCGGCGGCGCCGAGCACGGCCTCCTTGCTCCAGAAGCCCGACAGCGGAGGCAGCCCGGCCAGCGAGGCCAGCCCGATCGTGAAGACCACGGTCACGAGGGGGGCTCGCCGCCACGAGCCGGCCAGTCCCGCCAGCGACGTCGTGTGCACCTGGTGCGCGAGGGCGCCCGCGGCGAGGAACAGCAGCGCCTTGAACCCGGCGTGCGAGAGCAGGTGCAGCACCGAGGGCGCCGAGCCCAGGTCGGCCGGCGTGACGGCGATGGCCGCGAGCAGGTAGGCGACCTGGCTGATCGTGGACCACGCGAGCACCCGCTTGAGGTCGTCCTGGGCCAGGGCCGCGAGCGCAGCGCCGAGCATCGACACCGCCGCGACGACGGCCAGGGTGGCGCGGGCCGCCGGCGCGGTGGCGACCAGCGGCAGCAGTCGCGCCAGGACGTAGCCCCCGGCCGCCACCATGGTCGCCGCGTGGATCAGGGCCGAGACCGGCGTCGGGCCCTCCATCGCGTCGGGCAGCCAGGTGTGCAGCGGGAACTGGGCGGACTTGCCGACGACGCCGGCGACGAGCAGCAGGACGGCGGCGGTGCAGGTGGCGGGCGAGAGCCCGGCCAGCGTCTCGGGTCGAAGCAGCACCGTGATGCTCGTGGTGCCGGCGCCGGCGAGCAGGACGACGGTGCCGAGGACGAACCCGACGTCCCCGACGCGGGTGGTGAGGAACGCCTTGACCGCGGCGCGCCGGGCCGCCTCGCGCTGGCTGTCGTGGCCGACGAGCAGGTAGGAGCACAGGCCCATGACCTCCCACCCCACGAGCAGCAGGAGCAGGTCGTCGGCCTGCACCACGAGCAGCATGGCGGCGGTGAACAGCGAGACGGTCGCGGCGTACGCGCGGTAGCGCGGGTCGTGGTGCTGGTAGGCCGTCGAGTACACCTGTACGCACAGCGCGACGACGGCCACCATCACCGCGACGACGGCGCTGAGCCGGTCGGCGCGCAGGTCCAGGTTCACGACGCCCGCGCCGGTCGGCACCGGGCCCAGCAGGGTGATGCCGGTCTCGACACCACCGGCCGCGAGCTCGGCCAGGGCCGCCACCAGGGCGCCCGCGGTGCCGAGGACGGCGACCGACGCGGCCGCCCGGCGGGCACCGCGCG
>JACMOY010000031.1 GCA_014377795.1 Actinomycetota bacterium
GGGCGGCTCACTCACCGTGACCGCCGACCTCGTGCACGTCGACGGGCGGCTGGTCCGCTTCGACGTCGCGGCCCACGACGCCCAGGGCGCCGTGGTCGGCCACGCGGAGGTCACCCGCGTGCTCGTGCAGCGGGACCGCTTCCTAGCCCGGACCAAGGGCTGAGCCGGCGCATACGGCGCCGGACCGGCGTAGCCCTGATCCGCAGAAGCCAGGGGCGCAACGTCTCATCCACCAGGACCGCTCGGTCGCGTGCCCGCCACGCTTCCGGGAACATCACGGACAACACGTCTTCGGCCATCGCGCGGTCATCGCACCGCCGGGCGCAGTAGCGGAACACGTCCTGGGCGTGCGCGTCGTGCGCGGCCGAGAAGGCGTCGAGGGCCGAACTTGAGACCAGGTGCGCGCTGCCGCAGGAGCCCCGCGCCGGGCGTCGATGAAGTGCAGATGTGCGGCCGCGACGCGCGTGGCCCCGCCCGCCGGCCCGTTCCCGCAACTCCTTGCGCTCGAGTGCCGCAACTGTCGACCTAGGCCATCAGGTGGCGCAGTGCAGCAGGTGCGGCCACGCCGATAGGCGAGGGAAGGACGCACCGTCTTCGGGCTGGCCCGGCGGGCGGATCGCGGCCTCGGGCCGAATCGGTGCAGGAGGCCTCTTGCACCTCTATACAACCTGACGTACAGTTTCCTGTACAGGGAGGTCATCATGAAGACCATGAGCTACACCGAGTCTCGCGCTCGCTACGCCGAGGTGCTTGACGGCGTCGCCAACGACCGCGAGGAAGTCATCATCACCCGCGCCGGTCATGACCCTGTGGTTATCGTCTGCCTCGAGGACTACGAGTCTCTGCGCGAGACGGCGTACCTGATGCGCTCGCCCGCCAACGCACGACGACTTCTCGACGCCATGGAGCGACTCGAGGCAGGCAGCGGTGAACCACACGACCTGATCGAAACCGCCTGAGGTGTTGCTCGTCTGGGACGAGAACGCCTGGCAGGACTATCTATGGTGGCAAGCGCAGGACCAAAGGGTCCTCAAACGCATCAACGCGCTGCTAGCCGACATCCAGCGCAACGGCAACGACGGAATCGGCAAGCCGGAAGCGCTCAAGCACGACTTCGCCGGCTACTGGTCCAGGCGCGTCACCGATGAACACCGCCTCGTGTACAAAGTCATCGACCAAGAGGTCCGGATCGCCGCATGCCGCTACCACTATGGGTAGTCCCTGCATTAGATCCGGGCGAGCCACGTCGCCTTGACGCGGCGGAGTGGGGTAGGTCCCCGGAGTTTTCCCCGGGGGCCATCGTCCTGCCATCGGCAATCTGCTGCAGCTGATCCGTGGATGACCGTGGAACACAGAAGACTGGACAGCGCCTGGTCGCCTAGCGTCCCCCCGTGACGCCGATCATGACCACGGGGCCACCGAGGAGTTCGACCAGGACAGGCTTCTCGCCCAGCCATACGTGAGCGATCACGATGGCGAAACCCTGCAGACCTTCTGCAGCCGAAGGCTGGAAGCCCTAAAACGGCTGTGACCTGCGGTCATGTCGTGGGCCCGGCCGGGTTCGAACCGACGACCGCCGCGGTGTAAGCGCGGTGCTCTACCAGCTGAGCTACAGGCCCCCAGCCGGGCCGGGGCCGGGGCCCCAGCCCAGGCGCTCACACGCTCGCGAGCGCCGACCGGTAGGCGGCGAGGTCGCGCGCCTCGCCCGGGCCGTTGACGACGGCCCAGCGCAGGACTCCCTCCTTGTCGACCAGGAAGGAGCCCCGGGTCGACATGCCGGCGGAGTCCAGGAAGACGCCGTACTGCTGCGAGACCGCGCCGTGCGGCCAGAAGTCCGACAGCAGCGGGAACGTGTACCCCTGGGCGTCGGCCCACGCGCGCAGCGTGTACTTCGGGTCGCATGACACAGCGAGCACCTGGACGTCGTCGTTCTGGAACCCGGCGATGTCGTCGCGGATCTCGCACAGCTCACCCGTGCAGATTCCCGAGAAGGCGAACGGGTAGAACACGATCAGCACGTTCTTGTCGCCGCGAAAGCCCGACAGCGACACCATCTCGCCGTTCTGGTTCACCAGGGTGAAGTCGGGGGCGGTCTCTCCGACGACGACGGGCGACTCGCTCATGCTGGGCCCCTCGGTTCACGTGGGGTTCGGTGCGGCAGGATGCCAGTGTGTCAGGCAGCCGCGGTCAGGTCGTGCCCTCGCCCGGCGAGCGCGGACTGGCGTCGCACCGGCCCACCGACGTCGCCGCGTTGCTGGACCCCGCGTGGGCTCACGTCGAGCGAATCGCCGAGGTCATCGACCTGGACGCCGCCACGCGCCTCCCCGGCTGGACGGCGCGGAACGTGCTCGTGCACCTCGGCTCGTGGGACGACCCTGGCTTCGCAGACTCGTTGTCGCACAAGGTGATCGAGGCTCGCGGCGGTCTGGTCGAGCCTGCCGAGGACACCGACGCGCGCAACGCGCGACTGGTCGCGACGCACCACGACGCGAGCCGCGACGAGGTGCTCGCAGCGCTGCGACGGGCCCGGCGCAGCACATCGGCCTACCTGCTGGGCCCGGACGTCGGGGCGACCGGCACGGTGCCGGTCTCCAGCGTCATCGGCGAGCTGCCGCTGACCGGTCTTCTCGTCGCCCGGGCCTACGAGCTGGCGGTGCACACCCTCGACCTCGCGCCGGCCGGCGCGAGGCCCCCCGACGACGCCCTGCTGACGGCGGGCCTGGCCGCCCTGGTCGACGTCACCGGAGCGCTGGTGGCCCGCCGTGAGCTGACCACCACGTTCGCCGTCGCCACTCCCGTCGCCGGGTGGGTCGTGGTCACCTCGGGTGGTGACTGGACCACTGCCGCACTCGAGCGTGGCCGGTCGCTTCGCTCGGCGCGCGCGCCGGGCCTCGAGGGCACCGCGACCGACGTGCTGGACGCCTCAGCCGGTCGGGCACCCGCGGCCGCGCTGCTGCTCACCAGGCGGCTGCGCGCGCACGACGTCGCGGCGCTGCTGCAGGTGCTGCCCGCCATCCAGGACGCGCCCGGGCTGCCCGGTGGCGCGGCCCTCCGGGCTGCGGCCCGGGTGCTGGCGGGCGCGGGACGCGCCGCCGGGGGCCTCGCGGCCCGCCTGCCCCGGCGTTAGGGCGCGGTTCAACGGCGACCGGTGCGCGGGGCCACCAGCCGGGTGACGCTCCAGTCGGTGCCGGCCGCGCTCGTCGAGGTGCCGTGCAGCCCCGCTGCCAGAGCGGCCTCGACGATCTCGCTCGGTTCGACGTGACCGTCGCGGCCGGCCTTGGGCGTGAGCAGCAGCACCGCGCCCCGGTCGGCCAGGTTGCCGAGCGCGTCGACCAGAGCGTCGACGAGGTCGCCGTCGTCGTCGCGCCACCACAGCAGGACGGCGTCGGCGACGCCATCGGAGTCCTCGTCGAGCAGCTCGCTGTCGACGACGTCCTCGATCGCCGTACGCACCGCCTCGTCGACGTCGTCGTCCCAGCCGAACTCCTGGACCACGTTGCCCTGCTGCAGACCCAGCCGGGTGACGACCCCTCGCTCACCCGCGGCGTCCGCGGTGGAACCCACCACGTGCTACCCCCCCAGCGCTGTCACCGGGGCCGAGCGGTCCCGAGTTGGTGCGTAGTCCACTAGAGAGTGCCCGTCCAGCGCAACTGGCCACCCGGTCGGCGCCCCGGCTCGAGCGCCTCAGCCGGTGAAGAGCTTGGACGCCTTGAGCAGCGTCTGGTAGATGCCGTAGACGAGCGGGACGCCGACGACCAGCCACGAGGCGGCGAGCAGGCCGGGGTTGGTGTTGATCGCGGTGCTGGTGTCTGCGGTGTCAGGAGACTGCCTGCTGGTGCTCATGGGTCACACCCGTCCGGTGGTGGGCTGCGTCGTGGCCGGGGCGGCCCCGTCGGCGGTGCTGACGAAGTGGCGGACCTCGACGGGACGGATCATCAGGTTCGAGATGAAGCCGACGACCAGCAGCCCGACCATGACGAACAGCGCGGGGCGGTACGCCGAGGCGGTCAGCGAACCGGGGGTGCCGTTGGCCTCGAGGATCGTGTTGACGATCAGCGGCCCGGCGACGCCGGCGGCCGACCAGGCCGTCAGCAGCCGGCCGTGGATGGCGCCGACCTCGTAGGTGCCGAACAGGTCCTTGAGGTAGGCCGGCACGGTGGCGAACCCACCGCCGTAGAAGGTGAGGATGCCCGCGGCCAGGACGACGAACACCGTGGTCGAGCGGCTGCCGATCGTCGCCAGCAGGGTGTACAGCACCGCGCCGACGCCCAGGTAGAGCATGTAGATCCGCTTGCGGCCGACGACGTCGGAGGTGGACGACCACACGAACCGGCCGGTCATGTTGGCGATCGACAGCAGTCCGACGAACCCGCCGGCGGCGGCCGCGGTGACCGTCGACGACGTGCCGTCGCGGAAGAAGTCCTGGATCATCGGCGCGGCCTGCTCGAGGATCCCGATACCGGCGGTGACGTTGCAGAACAGCACGACCCACAGCATGAAGAACTGCGGGGTGCGGATGGCGGACGCCGCCGAGACCTGCGCGCCGCCCCAGCCGGCCGTGGCCTTCTTGGCGGCAGCAGCAGAGCCCGCGGGCGCCTCGGGGGGCACGCGCACCATCGCGGCGCCGAAGAGCATCAGCACCAGGTAGGCGAGCCCGAGGACGAAGAAGGTGCTCGCGACCGCGCTGCCGCTGGCGGTGGCGCCCTTGGCCGTGGGGTCGTACGCCGAGTCGAAGTGCCCCATCAGCTGGGTCGAGACGGGCGAGGCGATCAGCGCGCCACCACCGAAGCCCATGATGGCGAGGCCGGTCGCCAGGCCCGGGCGGTCCGGGAACCACTTGATCAGCGTCGACACCGGCGAGATGTACCCGATGCCGAGGCCGATGCCGCCGATGACGCCGTAGCCGAGGTAGAGCAGCCACAGCTGGGTGGTGGCGATGCCGAGGCCACCGATCAGCAGGCCGGCACTGAAGCACAGCGCCGAGACCACCATGGCCTTGCGCGGGCCGTTGCGCTCCATCCAGGTGCCGCCGAAGGCGGCCGACAGACCGAGCATGACGATCGCGATCGAGAAGATCACCGCGATGGGCGTCAGTCCGCGGTCGAAGTGCTTGACCAGCGAGGTCTTGAAGACGCTGAACGCGTACACCTGACCGATCGACAGGTGCACCGCGAGGGCGGCGGGGGGGATGAGCCACCGGTTGAAGCCGGGGCCGGCCACCGTTCGCTCTCGGTCGAGGATGGACATGCTCAGCTCCAGTGTGTGCGTTCGCAACAGTCGGCGGTGACCGCTGGATAAACTCCCTCAACGCGCCCGTGGACGCAAGCCGACGGGCCAGGCACGCGCCGAGCGGTAGGTCGTGCGAGGCTGACGGTCGTGGGAAGAGTGACGACCAGGACGCCGAGCGTGCGCATCGAGGTGACCGTCGACGGCGTGCAGGTGACCCGTCGGCCCGACACCGTGACGGCTGAGGAGCCCCTCGAGGTGCGGGTGAACGGTCGGGCCCTCGCCGTGACCATGCGCACCCCGGGCGACGACTTCGACCTCGCGCTGGGGTTCTTGCTGACCGAGGGCCTGATCGCCGGCGCGGACGACGTCGCCACCTTGATGCACTGCCTGGACGAGGGCGAGGACGGGCGTCCGACGTACAACGTGGTCGACGTCGTGCTGCGGCCCGGCGTCGCGCTGCCCGACGTCTCGCTCGAGCGCTCGTTCTACACGACGTCCTCGTGCGGGGTGTGCGGCAAGGCCAGCATCGACGCGGTGCGGGTGCGCTCGACGTACGACGTGCGGGCCGACACCACCCCCCTGGCACCTGAGCTGCTGGTGGCCCTGCCGGACACACTGCGCGAGCACCAGAAGGTCTTCGACCGCACCGGGGGGCTGCACGCGGCCGGCCTGTTCACCGCGGGCGGCGAGCTGCTGGCCGTGCGCGAGGACGTCGGCCGGCACAACGCCGTCGTCAAGCTGATCGGCTGGGCGGCGCGCGAGCAGCGGCTGCCGCTCACGGGCTGCGTCCTGATGGTCAGCGGCCGGGCGTCGTTCGAGCTGACCCAGAAGGCGCTGATGGCCGGAATCCCGTGTCTCGCAGCGGTTTCCGCCCCCTCCA
>JACMOY010000032.1 GCA_014377795.1 Actinomycetota bacterium
CCCAACGTGATCAGCACGCCATGTGCGGCGAGCAGCACCAGCGAGTATGGGCCGAGCTTGCGATGCCAGCCGATCAGCTTGTCCTGGCCGATGACCCGCTCGAGGGCGGGAATGCGCCCGACGAGCAATACGACCATGAGCAGCATGTAGGTGCCGATCATGCCGGTCAGGCGCCCGGCTGCGGTCATCATGCCGCCGGGTGCTGACAACGTGGTCGAGCTCTCGGCCAGCAGGTCGAAGGCGATGGTGGCGCCCAGGCCGAGACCGGCGATGCCGGCGAGCAGGTCGACCGCGCCGGAGCTGTTGCGCAGCCGTACCCGGCCGCCGTTGCCGACGGGGACCGTCACCAGGTTCGCGCGGGTGCTGCCCTTGTCCAGGTTGAGGTTGGACACGCGCGGCACGGGGGTCGGCGTCACCGGCGACGGGTAGACGCGCACGTCGGTGGCCGCCGTCGGCGTCACGCCGGTCACGTTGAGGACGACGGCAGTGGCGTCGGCCGGGACCCCGGCGACCCCGGTGACCCGGAGGTCCACGACCCCGCCGGTGCCGATCCGGGCGCGCGGCGCACCGGTGCCGGCGCGGGTGTCGAGCAGTCGTACCGGGTCCAGTGCGGTGTAGCGGGACCCGGCGATCGCCGGCACCGCGTAGCCCATGTCGGCCAGCAGCCCCATCGTGAGCTGGCCGGGGTCGCTGAAGCTCTCGCCCTCCTCGATGACCGGCGTCATGAGCGAGTCGGCGGTGCCCCGCGGGTAGCTGCGCTCGTCGATGTGGCCGTAGGACGAGCCGGCCTGGTAGGGCGTCTCGCCGCTGGCGCACGGGCGCTCACCGCCGGTCGGACCGCACTGCGACGGGGCGAACAGCCGGACCTTCGCGCCGCCGACGGCGCTGCGCGCGAGCTGGCCCGCCCAGTAGAGCCGGTCTCCGGTCAGGGCGGTGCGCAGCGCGGCGGAGCCGTCGGCCAACGACGTGAGGCGGGTGCCCCCGGTGCCGGCCTGGGTGGCGCTGGTGGCGTACGTGAGGACGTCGTAGGCCAGCGGCGCCCGGATGCCGGAGTTGCCGTTGGCGCCCACGACGCCGAGCGTCGCCCGGCCGTCGGGGTCGACCTCGCCGGTCCCGATGATGCCCAGCCCGTGTCCGATCTCGTGCAGCACCACCGAGCGGAAGTCGTACTGCGAGGCGCCGGGGCTGCCGTCGAGGCCGAAGTAGAGGAAGCCCTGAGACGGGTCGAAGTCCGCGGTGATGTCGGGCTTGCCGGGGGCCGCGTCCCGACCCGTGCGGGCGTTGAACAGCGCGAGCGGCTCGAAGACGTCGTCGGCCAGGGTGCGCTGGGCCTGCGCGAGGTCGTCGCCGTCGCGGGTCGGGGTGCCGTTCTCGTTGCGCAGGACGTCCGCGGGACCGGCGCCACCGAGCTGGCCCGGCTGCAGGACGGTGGCCCGCGCCTCGACCTCGATGGGGACCGCCGACTCGACGGTGTGCTCCCAGACGTCCAGCGCGGCGTTGAACGCGTTCTTGGCCGGCTGGCTCCACGTGCGCCCGTCGTCGACGAAGGTGACGTTGAAGGTGCTCACCGGGGTGGCGGTGAGGCGGGCAGGGGACACCGTGCTCGGCGCGCCGAGCAGCGAGGCACCGGCCCTGAGCTGGCCGCGGGACACCGTGCCCCAGGGCAGGGTGTCCGGGCCGCCGAGGGCGCGCAGGGAGGTGGCCAGACCGGTCATGACGGCCGGCCCCTCGGTGCCGGCGGTGGCCGGCCCGGCACCCGAGGCGCCGCCGACGAGCAGCGCCGTCAGCAGGGCGAGGACGAGCGGTCGACGGCCGGGCGGCGCGGTCGCGAGGGGGAGCGGGGGCACGGCGTCTCCAAGGTGGTTCGTGCTGCCGGGGGAACCCGGGCATCGTGACAGGTTCCGGACGAGGTGGCGGCGCGACCCGGCCAACCGGCGTGGGAACCGACGGATAGGGTCGGAGCGCTCCGCTCGACCGACGCCCCGCTGCCG
>JACMOY010000274.1 GCA_014377795.1 Actinomycetota bacterium
CCGTCTCCTACCCCCCCCCCCCGCGCTCCGGGGGCCCCCCGCTGCCCAGCGGGCCGGGCCGGGAGCACGCCGAGGGCGGCGACCTGCTGCTGCTGCCCCCCGGCGCCGTCGCCGTCGGCACCGGCGAGCGGACGCCGCCCGCCGGGGTCGAGCGCCTGGCCCGCCGGCTGCTCGGTGCGGGCCTGGCCCACACGGTGCTCGCGGTGCCGATCGCCCAGGAGCGGGCCACCATGCACCTGGACACCGTGTGCACGATGGTCGACGTCGACGCGATCGTGATGTACCCCGTCGTCGCCGACACCCTGACCGCGCTGGCCGTCACCCTCGTCGACGACGACCTGTCGGTGGCCGCGCCGCAGCCGTTCCTGCGGGCCGCCGCCACCGCGATGGGCATCGAGGAGCTGCGGGTGATCGACACCGGGCTCGACCCGGTGACGGCCGAGCGCGAGCAGTGGGACGACGGCAACAACACGCTGGCGATCGCCCCGCGGGTCGCGGTCGCGTACGAGCGCAACACCGAGACCAACGACCGGCTGGAGAAGGCCGGCATCGAGGTCATCGCGATCTCGGGCAGCGAGCTGGGCAGCGGGCGCGGCGGCCCCCGCTGCATGTCGTGCCCGATCGACCGCGACCCGCTGGGGGCTCAGGCCTCCTGACCGCTGATCGCGATGAACACCCCGGGCAGACCGTTCGGGTTGAGCATGACGACCGGGGCGATGCACCGGGTCGGCACCGCGACCATCGCCTCGATCTCGGCGTTCCCGGCGGTGCTGAACGCCACGGTGGCGGTCGTGGCGACGACGGCACCGTTGCAGGCCAGACTCGCCGCGATCTTCGGCACCGGGTTCTTGCCCAGGGTCGGGATGACCAGGCCCTCGACCTGGACCTCGAGGTGACCCGCGGCGTCGACCCGGGCGCTGCCCTCGTCGAGCACCCAGGCCAACCCACCGGGCTTGGCGCCGAACACGGGCTGGTCACTTGTCAGGCTGCCAGCCAGCGAGGACCTCAGCAGCAGGCCGTGGTGACCGGCTTCGTGCGCGTCGTCGCCACCGGACGCGAGCGCCGAGGACGCGGGGACGACGGTCAGGGCGAGCAGGGCACCGGCGGCGAAGACCGCCGGACGTGAGGGTGAGTACATGGTGGACTCGTCTCGATCGGGGGGACTCCCGACAGGCTCGGGCTCCCTGTTCCCTCGACACGGATCACGGCCGGGTGCGGTTCACCCGGCGCTCACTCGTTCTTGGCCGCACCCCAGCCGTGCCAGCGGTCGACCTCGATCCACGCGCTGACCCGACCGCGGTCACGGACCCGGTACGCAGCGCCGGTGTAGTGCGTCGCGATCCGGTCGATGTCGACCAGGCCCGCGTCGTCCAGCACCGAGGTGACCCGGCCCTGCAGGCTGACGTGGGTGTACCAGTCGTCGGCGGCGAGCACGGTCAGGCTGACCCGCGGGTCGGTGCGCAGGTACTCCAGCCGCTTGCGGCCCTGGTCCATGTTGACCAGCAGCCGCCCGCCCTCCCACAGGTACCAGGTGGCCACCGACACCGGCTGGCCGTCCGGGCGGTTGCTGGTGATGACCGCGGGGTTGGGCTGGGCGAGCAGCGCGCTGACGTCGTCCGGGAGCGGGGGCGTGGGCATGGCGCCCATCGTGTCGCAGGGGCGCCGCTGCGGCACGCCAACGGCGACGATCTGCTCAAGGCCGCGAGAGCACGGCCGGTGGGCCGTCGACCAGCCGCGCCTGGCCGGTGCCGGCCTGCTTGGCGCGGTACATCGCGGCGTCCGCGCTGGCCAGCAGCGCCGAGCTGGTGTCACCGTGCTCGGGGTAGACCGCGACGCCGACGCTGCCGCCGAGCCGGGCCTGGGCCAGGCCCACCGCGAACGGCCGGGCCAGGCTCGCCGCGACGTCGGAGGCCGCGCGCAGGGCGACCCGACCGGCGTCCAGCGGGTCCAGCCCGGTGAGCAGCGCGACGAACTCGTCGCCACCGTTGCGGGCGAGCAGGTCGCCGGTGCGCAGCACTGCCCGGACGCGGTCGGCCACCTGCACCAGGACGCTGTCGCCAGCCGAGTGACCGAAGGTGTCGTTGACCGCCTTGAACCCATCCAGGTCGAGGAACAGCACGGCGAGGGCGCGGTGCTCCTCGCGCGCCCGCTCCAGCGCGAGGTCCAGCCGGTCGAACAGCGCGGCCCGGTTGGCCAGACCGGTGAGGCTGTCGCGGGTGGCCAGCAGGGCCAGGTTCTGCTCGGCGTCGACCCGGTCGGTGACGTCGTGCTGGAAGCCCAGGTAGTGGGTCGGCGCGGCCGCAGGCCCCGGCCCCAGCACCGGTGACAGGTGCAGCTCGTTCCACCACGGGCTGCCGTCGCGCCGGTAGTTGCGGACGACAGCGCGGATCTCCTGCCCCAGCACCACCGCGCGCCCGATCTCGGTGACCACCTCCGGGTCGGTTTCGGGGCCCTGCAGCAACCGGCAGTTGCGCCCGATCACCTCGGCTGCGGCGTACCCGGTCATCTGCTCGAAGGCCTGGTTGACGTAGACGACCGGCTGGTCCGGCGCCTGCACGTCGACGATGCACACCCCGCCGACGCCCGCGTCGACAGCGCGCGCGAGCAGTGCCGACAACCCGGCGAACGCCGGGTCGGGCCCGTCCGGTGCGGCCTCGGGCTTCAGGCCGACCGCGGGATCGGGCAGCGCGGGGTCGGGACGGCGCACGTGCACCACCGGTCGGGCCGAGGCCGCGGCCGTCGGGGCGGGACGCTCGGGTGGGCCGAAGGCCCAGCCCTGACCCAGGTCGACGCCCAGCTCGCGCGCGGCGGCCTCCTGCTCGGCGGTCTCGATGCACTCGGCCAGCACCAGACCGCCGTAGGAGTGGGTGATGTCGACGATCGCCGACACGACCGCCGCACCGACGGGCCCGGGCAGCGACTGCACGAGGTCCTTGTCGAGCTTGACGATGTCCGGGCGCAGCCGCACCAGCAGGTTCAGCGAGGAGTACCCGGCGCCCAGGTCGTCGATCGCCACCCGGCAGCTGCGCTCGCGGTAGTAGTCGAAGACCCGCTCGAGGTGGTCCAGGTCGTGGATCCGGTGGCCCTCGGTCACCTCGAACACCAGCTGGCCGAGCCGGACGCCCGCCTCCGCGGCGGCCAGCTCGGTGGTGCGCAGGCAGACCTCGGGTCGGTAGATCGAGGTGGGGACGAAGTTGATGAACAGCAGGGCGTCGCCCAGCCACGCGCCGGCGCCGCGCAGCGCTGTGGTGCGCCCGATCCGGTCGAGCAGGTGCGTCCAGCCGGCCGCCTCGGCGGCCGGGAACAGCCGGTCGGGCATGACGATGTCGCCCGCGGCGTCCGTGGCGCGCAGCAGCGCCTCGTAGCCGACCGTGCGCCGCTGCGCCAGGTCGACGATGGGCTGGTAGTCGGAGTAGAACGACCGCTGCTCGTCCTCGAACAGCGGCAGCAGGTCGGCGTGCAGCACCCGAGCGCCCGCCGCCGCCAGTGAGGGCGCGGTCATGGCCTGGCTGAGCAGCGTCAGGTCGGGTCGGCACGAGGGTTCGAGCACCATGCACCTGACCTCGTCCGCCTCGACGCTGGTCAGCTCGGTGCGGGCGGCGGCGATGAACGTCGTCGGGTCGGTCGTGTCGACGCCGAGCAGGCCGGCCGCGAGGGGCCGCAGGGTCAGACCGTGCCGCCGGGCCAGTGAGCGCAGGGCCGCGACGGTGTGGTCGACGCGGGTGGCGAGCACCAGTCGCCCGGACGTCGGCGTCGTGCGCGCGGACGTGCACGTGCAGCCCACGCAGCCCTGGTTCATCCCCAACCCCTCTCGGGCCGGCGCCGCTCGGCGCCCCCCGAGCCCTTCGGCGGGGCCGAGGCCGACCTGAAGCGGAGGCGTCCTGCGGCCCGCGGCTCAGCCGCCGACGAGCCGGCGCAGGGCGAGCAGCGCCACCGGGGCGTACGCCACGACGACCGCGGTGGGGCCGGTGACGTCCAGGGTCGTGAGCGAGCCGCCGGCCGGGCGCGCCACGACCGCGTGGTGCAGCTGCAGCCGGACGCCAGGCAGCCGCACCGGCCCGACCGGGCTCACGGTCCACGACCACGTGCGGGCGTCGTGGTCGACCTCATCGACGCTGAAGTCGACCGCCAGGCCCAGCGGGCCGCGGACGACGCCGCGGACGCCGGGCGCGAGCTCGTCCGCGGCGACCTCGACCCGGCGGATCTGGGGCGACCAGGTGGGCCACCGGTCGAAGCGCACGTAGCGCGTCCAGACCAGGTCGGGGGCCAGCGGGCCGCGCGCCTGCAGGTGCACGCTCAGCGCAGGGTGACCTGGCGGCTGACGACGCCGGCCCGGGCCCGGCGCTCGTCGTGGGTCAGCGGTGCGTCGTTCGCGAGCGCGTCACCCAGCCGCTGCGCGAAGGTCGCCGCCGGCGTCTCGACGGCGTCCGGCTCGGTGCCGGGGGCGAGGTCCCAGACCGGCACCAGCAGGCCGTGGGCCCGGAAGGCGCCGATGTAGCGGGTGCCCTCACCCAGCGAGCTGGCGCCCGCCGCGTGCAGCCGGGCGAGCGCGTTCAGCAGCGCGTCCTCGTCCTGGGGCAGCACCCAGCGCAGATGGGTGCGCTCGCCGATCCGGCACCAGTAGGCACCCTCGACCCCCGACAGCCGGGCGGTGGGCACGACGGCCGCGTTGGCCTGCTCGAGCGAGGCCCGCACGTCGTCGGTGAGTGCGTCGGCGCCCTCGACCCAGAAGTCGAAGCCGTCGTGCACGGTCACCTCGAACGGGGCGTCGGCGTCGATGACGTCCTGCAGCCGCTCGGGCGGCGTCGGCCCGGCCAGCTCGGCCAGCTGCACCGGCGGGCCGGGCTCGGTCGCGAGCGCCCGCAGCAGCGCGCCCGCGACGTCGCGGCTGGCGTCGCCCGAGCCGCCGCCGGTCTGCAGGCCCACGAACACGCTGCCGTCGGTGCGGCGCAGGGCCGGCCACGCCAGGGGCAGCACGGAGGCAACCGTGACCTGCTCGACCGCCGGGGTGTCGCCCTGCGCTGGACGCCGGTGGGCCGGGTTCAGCCGGACGGTGGCCGTGGCCGCGGGCACGACCTCGCGCAGCGCCACCCAGTCCACCTCGCCGGCCAGGCCGGCGAACGGGCGGGCGACGGGAGCCACGGCCGCCGCCACCGCGGCAGCGCGACCGTGGCAGGCCTTGTACTTCTTGCCCGACCCGCACGGGCAGGGCTCGCGCTGCCCGACGACGGGGACGTCGGTCGGGGTCGCGGCGGCGCGAGCAGGACTGCGGCGTGCGGACGTGGCCATGGCGGCAGAGCCTACGGCCGACGCCGCCTCGAGGGACCGCCGAGGGTCACCCACACGGTGCGCCCGCGGTCGTCGTCCAGCACACCCCACTCGTGGGCCAGCGAGCGCACGATGCGCAGCCCGCGGCCCGACGTCGCGTAGGGGGCGGGGGTCTGGGGCCGCGGGACGGCGCCGCGACCGGCGTCGGTGACGTCGAGCTCGACCACGCCGCCCTTGACCTGCCAGTGCACCCGCACCCGGCCGTCGGGCAGCGCGTCCGCGTGCCGCACGGCGTTGCCGAGCAGCTCGCTGACCACGATCTCGGCCTCGGCGACCACCTCGGTGGCCACCCCGATGCTGCGCAGGTCATCAGCCAGGGTGCGCCGGGTGGTCGGGACGGCAGCGAGGTGGTGGGCGACGCGCAGGGTGCGGTGGCGGGTGGGCTCGCGCTGTGCCGTCTGCGTCATCCACCGCTCCTGGTCACCGTCGTGTCGCCCGTCACCAGTCGTGACCTTGTGCGACATTGCACCCTAACGCGCCGTGCTCGTGCTCACCAGTGGATCAAGCCCGCGGCCGAGCAGCCCCAGCACGTGCCGGGGCCGGTTGGTGATGATGGCGTCGACACCCAGATCGACGCACAGCTCGACGTCCGCGGTGCGGTCGACCGTCCACACGTGCACCCGGCGGCCCGCGGCCCGGACGCGGTCGACGTACCGCGGGTGCTTGCGCACCGTCTCGATGTCGAGCCCGACGGCGCCGACGCCCCGCGGCAGGGTGCTGTCGCGGTACACCCGGCGCATCCGGTTCTCGATCAGCAGCACCAGCGGCACCTGCGGGGTCAGCTGGCGCATCCGTCCCAGCGCGAGTGGCGAGAACGACATCACCCGCACCGGGGGCGTGGTGCCGCGCCAGGGCCGCGCCCAGCCGTAGTCGTCCAGCACCGCCGCGAGCGCCCGCTCGACCTGCCCGGCGTACCGCGTGGGGTGCTTGGTCTCGATCGCGACCGTCACCGGGCGGTCGGCGTCGCGGACGGCGTCCAGCAGCCGGCGCAGGGTGAGCAGCCGGCCGTCGTCACGGTCCGGCTGCTCGGGGTCGCCCGGCCGGGTGCTCCACGACGCCCAGTCCAGCCGTTCCAGCTCGGCCAGCTCGAGCGAGGACACCGGTCCGCGGCCGTTGGAGGTGCGGTTCACCCGCCGGTCGTGCACGCACACCAGGTGGTTGTCGGCTGTGAGCCGGACGTCGCACTCCAGGGCGTCGGCGCCCAGGTCGATCGCCCGCAGGTACGCGCTGAGGGTGTGCTCGGGCTGCTCGGTGCTCGATCCCCGGTGGGCGACCACCTCGGGCCCCATCTCGCGCTGCGCGGCCACGGGTGCAAGCCTGGCACACGCTTCTCGACCGGCACCCGGATGACCGGGGTGTTGGGCCGTTTCGGTGACCGGCCCCCCTCCCCGCCTGCACGTCTGCGTCGAAGCACGCGAGGGGCCATGCGCAGGGCAGTGCGGCCGGCTGCTGCGGGTCGACCCCGCGCTCGCGGGGACGACGCGAGCTGAGCCGGCTCAGCCGTGGGCCCGCAGGTAGCGCCCGAAGTGCGGCACGGTGAACGCGATCCGGCCGCGCTCGGCCGAGGACACCAGCCCCTTCTTCAGCAGCGCGTCGCGGGCGGGTGACAGCGACTGCGGCTTGCGGGCCAGGTGCTCGGCGACCGCCGCCGTCGGCACCTGGTCGGCGTCCGCGAGCTCGTGCGCGACGTCGGCCATGGCCCGCAGGTACTCGCGCTCGCCCGGCGTAGCCCGCTCGTAGCGCGAGCCGAAGAACCCCACGGCCAGCTCGGCCTCGGCGATCGGCGCCGCCACCCGGACGTCGTCCGCGGTGACCGGCGAGCCGGTGGCGACGTCCCACGCGGCCTTGCCGTACGCCTGGACGAAGTAGGGGTAGCCGGCGGTGGCCTCGTACATCGCAACCAGCGCGTCCGGCGTCCAGTCGGCATCCTCGTCGCGGGCCGGCGCCTCGAGGGCGCGGTCGGCGGCGGCGCGGTCGAGCCGGTCGATGCGGGCGTAGCGGAACAGCCGCTCGCTGTAGGACTTGCTGGCCGACAGCACCGCCGGCAGGTGCGGCAGGCCCGCGCCGACGACGATCAGCGGCAGCCGCTGCTGCGAGATCTCGTGGCAGGCCGCGCACAGGGCCGAGACGTCGTCCGGGCCGATGTCCTGCATCTCGTCGATGAACACCGCGACGCCACGGCTGGAGTCGGCGGCCAACCCCGCGACGTCCGCCAGCAGCTCGACCAGGTCGATCTCGATGTCGCCGCTGTCAGCGCGCCCAGTGACGGCCGGGACGTCGATACCGGGCTGCCAGCGGTCGCGCAGCCTGCTGGTGGGGTCGGCCTCGCGCAGCGCGAACGCCTTCAGGACGCCGAGCACGTGGTCGGTGTCCTCGCCGCGGGCGCCGAGCTCGCGCACGGCCAGGTGCAGCGCGGCGGACAGCTGGCGGCGCAGGGCGGTGTCGGGGCGGGCCTCGAGCTTGCCGGTGCCCCAGCCGCGGCGCACCGCGGCCGAGCGCAGCGCACCGAGCAGCACGGTCTTGCCCACCCCGCGCAGACCGGTGAGCACCAGC
>JACMOY010000275.1 GCA_014377795.1 Actinomycetota bacterium
CGGCGCGCACCGCGTCGTGCACCGCGGCGAACGCCGGGTCGAACCGGCGCATGAAACCCACCTGCACCAGGCGTCGTCCGCGGGCCGACTCGGCGGCGAGGATCGCCAACGTGTCCTCGCCCGAGGTGGGCCGCGGCTTCTCGCAGAGCACCGGCAGCCCGCGGACGAGGCAGGCCAGCACGAGCTCGGCGTGGGGGGCGTCCGAGGACGCCACGAGCACCGCGTCGACGTCGGCGTCGCGCACCAGCATCAGCGGGTCGTCGTACGTCGCCGCCGGTTCGGCCCCGACCAGCGCGCTGGGCACGACGTCGGCGACGGCCACGACGTCGACCCCGGCCAGCGAGCGCAGCACCCGCAGGTGGGTGCCCCCCATCACCCCCAGACCCACCACCCCGACGCGTACCGGCTCGCTCATCCTTCGACCACCGTGACCTCGATCGCGTAGCTGTCGCTGCGGTAGCAGTGCTCGCCGTACTCCAGCGCCGACCCCGCGCTGTCAAAGGCGCGCCGGCTCATCGTCAGCACCGGCGCCGACCGGCGGGTGCCGAGCAGCCGAGCCTCGCGGGGGGTCGCGGTGCGCGCGCCGATCTGCTGGCGCGCCACGTGCGGCTGGCCGCCGCGTGCGCGCAGCAGGGTGTAGAGCCCGGTGGCCTCGAGCTCGTCGCGGGTCACGTCGGCGAACCGCGGCGGCAGCCAGTTGCGCATGACGGCGAGCGGCTCGTCGCCGGTGCTGCGCAGGCGCCCGACCAGCAGCAGCGGGGTGCCGGGTGGCAGCGCCAGAACCGTTGCGGCGCGGGAGTCCTGCACCTGGTGCTGCAGGTCGAGCACCGTCGTCCGGGGGTCGCGACCGTCCCGGTCGAGGTCGTCGTACAGGCTGGTCAGCTCGGCGCGCCGGTGCACCATGCGACTGGCGACCTGCGTGCCCACCCCGCGCTGGCGCACCAGCAGCCCCTTGGCCACGAGCTCTTGGATCGCGCGCCGCGCGGTCGGCCGCGACACCCCGAGACGTGCGGCCAGGGCCACCTCGTCCTCGATCGGGTCACCGGACGTGAGTCGGCCGTCGTCGACCGCCGCCTGCAGCTGGCTGGCGAGCTGGAAGTACAGCGGCACCGGGCTCGCGCGGTCGAGCAGCAGCTGCAGCACCCCGCACCCCGTCCGCTGGCCGGACCGCCGCGCCGAGCGGCACGCGACCGACACCCTACCCCCGGCGGACGTCAAGACAGTATGTCCTGACAAATAGTTGACAGGCTCGCGCGCCGCACCGCAGGCTTGGCCCCGTCGCCGCAGCAGCCGCGACGCGATCGAGCGGAGAGGGCCCAGCGATGCGGATCGGACTGGCCGGTGTGGGCCGCATCGGCGTGGAGCACGCCCGTGCGCTGAGCGCCCACCGGGACGTCGACGAGCTCGTGATCACCGACGCCGCCCCCGGTCGCGCGGACGCCGTGGCGGCCGAGCTCGGCGTCAAGAGCGTCGACGGGATCAGCTCGCTGCTGGGCTCGGGGGTCGACGCGCTGGTGGTCGCGGCGCCCCCCGGCGCCCACGCCGGGTTGATCGTGGCCGGCATCGAGGCGGGGCTGCCGGTGTTCTGCGAGAAGCCGGTGGCCGGTGAGGTGGCCGGGACGATCGCCGTCCGGGATCGCGTCCGCGAGCTGGAGGCGTTGGTGCACATCGGTTTTCAGCGTCGGTTTGACGCAGGTTACGCCGCTGCGCGCTCCGCCCTGGCCGCCGGTGAGCTCGGTGAGCTGCGCCGGGCCCACCTGGTCACCTGCGACCCGAGACCCCCTGCCCCCGAGTACGTCCCCGTCAGCGGTGGCATCTACCGCGACATGCACATCCACGACTTCGACATCGTCCGCTGGGTCACCGGCCGCGAGGTGGTCGAGGTGTTCGCCAACGGCGCCAACCGCGGCGACCGGGTCTTCGCGGACAGCGGCGACGTCGACGAGTCCACCTGCCTGCTCACCCTGGACGACGGCACGCTCGTCACGGTCCAGGGCTCGCGGTACAACGGCGCCGGGTACGACGTGCGGATGGAGGTCGCGGGGACCCTCGGCACGTTGGTGGTCGGCCTGGACGAGCGGGCGCCGCTGCACAGCGCCGAGCCGGGCGTCGGGTTCCCCCACGATCAGGCCTGGCCGGGCTTCTGGGACCGGTTCACCCCCGCATACGCCGCCGAGATGACGGCGTTCGTCGCGATGGCACGGGGCGAGCAGCCCAGCCCCTGCACCGTCGACGAGGCGCTCGAGGCGCTGTACGTCGCCGAGGCCGCCGACCTCTCGCGCCGCCAGCACCGCCCGGTGACGACGTCCGAGGTGAGGTCGCGATGACGCTGCTGGACCGGCTCGCGGGCGCCCCGGCCGGGGTACAGCGCCTGCAGGGTCTGGCATGAGCTTCGACGTCATCACCATGGGCCGGGTCGGTGTCGACCTGTACCCGCTGCAGGTGGGCGTGCCACTCGAACGGGTCGAGACGTTCGGCAAGTTCCTCGGCGGCAGCGCCACGAACGTCGCCGTCGCCGCGGCTCGTCACGGGCGCCGCTCGGCCGTCGTGACGCGCACCGGCGAGGACGCGTTCGCGCGCTTCGTCCACCTGGCGCTGCGCGACCTCGGCGTCGACGACCGGTTCGTCAGCAGCGTCCCGGGCCTGCCGACACCCGTGACGTTCTGCGAGATCTTCCCGCCGGACGACTTCCCGCTGTGGTTCTACCGGACGCCGACGGCCCCCGACCTGCAGATCGCGGCCGACGAGCTCGACCTGGACGAGATCCGCGACGCGCGGGTGTTCTGGACGACGGTCACCGGGCTCTCGCAGCAGCCCAGCCTGGACGCCCACCGGGCCGCGCTGGCCGCGCGCGACCGGACCGGGCTGACGGTGCTCGACCTGGACTACCGCCCGATGTTCTGGCCCGACCCATCGCTGGCGCGCGAGCGGGTGCAGGAGGCGCTGGCGGGGGTGAATGTCGCCGTCGGCAACCGTGAGGAGTGCGAGGTGGCCACCGGCGAGACCGGCCCGGATGCCGCCGCGCTCGCGCTGCTCGGGCACGGCGTCGAGCTGGCCGTCGTCAAGCTCGGGCCGCACGGGGTGCTGGCGCGCACCCGCACCGAGCGCGTGCTGGTGGCCCCCCACCCGGTCGAGGTGCTCAACGGACTGGGAGCCGGCGACGCGTTCGGCGGGGCGCTGTGCCACGGGCTGCTCTCCGGCTGGCCGTTGACCCGGGTGCTGCGCTTCGCCAACGTGGCCGGGGCGATCGTCGCCTCGCGGCTGGAGTGCTCGACGGCGATGCCGCGCACCGACGAGGTCGAGGCCCTGCTCGCCTCCGGGGCGCGCGCCACCGGGTCGGTGCCCGCGTGAGCGACGTGCAGGGGGGTGACCTGGCCGAGCTGCGCGCGCGCCGGCCGCAGGCCGTCGCAGCGGCGGCCGCTGCCCGGTCGCACCGGCCGCTGCTCGGCGCCGACGGGCGGCTGCTGCTGGTGGCCGCCGACCACCCAGCCCGCGGTGCGCTCGGCGTCCGCGACCAGCCGCACGCCATGGCCAGCCGCACCGAGCTGCTCGAGCGGCTGCGCACCGCGCTGCGCCGTCCCGGCGTCGACGGCGTGCTCGCGACGCCGGACGTCCTCGAGGACCTGCTGCTGCTCGGCGAGCTCGACGACAAGGTCGTGTTCGGCTCGATGAACCGCGGGGGTCTGCAGGGGGCGGTCTTCGAGCTGGACGACCGGTTCACCCCGTACGACGCCGCCGCGATCGCCGCCGCCGGGTTCGAGGGCGGCAAGATGCTGACCCGGATCGACCTGCAGGACGCCGGCACGGTGCGCACGCTCGAGGCCGCCGCCCACGCTGTCACCGAGCTGGCGGCCCGCCGCCTGGTGGCGATGGTCGAGCCGTTCACCTCGAGCCGGGTCGACGGGCGGGTGGTGAACGACCTGTCCGCCCAAGGGGTGCTGGCGTCGGTGCACGTCGCTCAGGCGCTGGGCGCCACCAGCGCCTGGACCTGGCTGAAGCTGCCCGTCGTCCCCGACATGGCCCGGGTGATGGACGCGACGACGCTGCCGACCCTGCTGCTCGGGGGCGACCCGTCGGGTCACGCCGACGACACCTACGCCGAGTGGGGCAACGCGCTCGCCCTGCCGAGCGTGCGCGGCCTGGTGGTCGGCCGGGCCCTGCTCTACCCCCGCGACGGCGACGTCGAGGCAGCGGTCGACGCCGCCGCCGCTCTGGTGCACCAGCCCTGAGCGACACCACCGGGCGAGCGGTGACGGCCGATGACGGCCGATAGCCTTCCCCGGTGAGCGAGATCGAGATCGGGCGCGGCAAGCGCGGACGTCGGGCGTACTCCTTCGACGACATCGCGGTGGTGCCGAGCCGGCGCACCCGTGACCCCGAGGAGGTCTCGGTCGCCTGGCAGATCGACGCCTACCGGTTCGAGCTGCCGGTGATGGCCGCGCCGATGGACTCGGTGATGTCGCCGGCGACCGCGATCGCGATGGGCCGCGCCGGGGGAGTCGGGGTGCTCGACCTGGAGGGCCTGTGGACCCGCTACGACGACCCCGAGCCGCTGCTGGCCGAGATCGCCGCGCTCGACGAGAGCGGCGCCACCCGCCGGATGCAGGAGATCTACGCCGAGGAGATCAAGCCCGAGCTGGTCACCGAGCGGCTGCGCCAGGTGCGCGAGGCAGGCGTGACGGTCGCCGGTGCCCTGACGCCGCAGCGCACCCAGCAGCTGTGGAAGACCGTCGTGGACGCCGGTGCCGACCTGTTCGTCATCCGCGGCACGACCGTGAGCGCCGAGCACGTGTCGGGCCGCGCAGAACCGTTGAACCTCAAGCGGTTCATCTACGAGCTCGACGTGCCGGTGATCGTCGGTGGCGCCGCGACCTACACCGCCGCGCTGCACCTGATGCGCACGGGGGCGGCGGGCGTCCTCGTGGGCTTCGGTGGCGGCGCCGCGCACACCACCCGCATCACGCTGGGCATCCACGCGCCGATGGCCACCGCGGTCGCCGACGTCGCCGCTGCGCGCCGCGACTACATGGACGAGTCCGGTGGCCGGTACGTGCACGTCATCGCGGACGGCGGGATGGGCCGCTCCGGTGACCTCGCCAAGGCCGTCGCCTGCGGTGCCGACGCGGTCATGCTCGGGGCGGCGCTGGCCCGAGCGGTCGAGGCCCCCGGCCGCGGCTGGCACTGGGGCCCCGAGGCCCACCACCCGCAGCTGCCGCGCGGTGAGCGGGTGCACGTCGGCACGCTGGGTTCGCTGGCCGAGATCCTCGAGGGCCCCGGCCGCGCCGCGGACGGCTCCTCGAACCTGATCGGCGCGCTGCGTCGGGCGATGGCCACCTGCGGGTACTCCGACCTCAAGGAGTTCCAGCGGGTCGAGGTCGTCGTGGCCCCCTACCAGCCGGCCTGATCGCGGCAGGTCGTCGCCTCGAGGCGCGGACGCGCCTACCCTCGGACCATGTCGCCGGAGACCATCGCCGATCCCGAGACCGACCCGCGCGCCACCTACGCGGTCGATCCCGCGCTCGCTCGTCGCCTCGTGCGACGGGTCGTCGCGGGTCCGCGCGCGACGACGGTGACGACGTACGCGCCCTTCACCGGGTCGCCGCTGGCGGTGCTTCCGGTGTCGACGCCGGACGACGTTCTCGTGGCGGTCGACGCCGCCCGCGCGGCGCAGCGGGGGTGGGCCGGCCGTCCGCTCGCCGACCGCGCACGTCCGTTCCTCGTGCTGCACGACCTCGTGCTCGACCACCAGGGTGAGCTGCTCGATCTGGTGCAGCTCGAGTGCGGCAAGGCCCGCGCGCACGGCTTCGAGGAGGTCGCCGATATCGCGATCGTGAGCCGGCACTACGCGCGTCGCGCCTCGCAGTACCTGCGGCCGCGCCGCCGGCAGGGGGCGTTCCCGGTGCTGTCGAGCACGCACGAGCTGCGCCACCCCAAGGGTGTCGTCGGCATCATCGCTCCCTGGAACTACCCGCTGACGCTGGCGGTCACCGACGCCGTCGCCGCCCTGATCGCCGGCAACGCCGTGGTGCTCAAGCCCGACACCCAGACGGCGCTGACCGCGCTGCGGGCCCTCGAGCTGCTCACCGAGGCCGGCGTGCCCGAGGGGCTGGTGCAGGTGGTGCTCGGTGAGGGTGAGGTCGTCGGCGCCGCGCTCGTCGACGCCGTCGACTACGTCTGCTTCACCGGCTCGACCGCCACCGGCCGAACAGTCGCCGCCCAGGCCGGACGGCGGCTGGTCGGGGCGAGCCTCGAGCTGGGCGGCAAGAACGCCCTGTACGTCGCCGCCGACGCCGATCTCGACCGCGCCGCCGAGGGGGCGGTGCGCGCCTGCTTCGCCAGCGCCGGCCAGCTGTGCATCTCGTCCGAGCGGATGCTGCTGCACGAGGACGTCGCGGACGCGTTCCTCGCCCGGTTCCTGCCCCGGGTCGAGGCGATGCGCCTCGGCACCAGCCTGGACTACTCCGTCGACTGCGGCTCGCTGGTGTCCAAGCGCCAGCTGGACGTCGTCACCGCCCACGTCGAGGACGCTCGCGCGCGCGGCGCGCGGGTCCTCGCCGGGGGTAGGGCTCGCCCGGACGTCGGCCCGCTGTTCTACGAGCCGACCGTCCTGGACGGCGTGACGACCGACATGACCTGCTACGCCGAAGAGACGTTCGGGCCGGTCGTGTCGGTCTACCGCGTGAGCAGTGACGACGAGGCCGTCGCCCGGGCGAACGAGGGTGACTACGGCCTCAGCGCGAGCATCTGGACCCGCGACGTCGACCGCGGCCGGCGCATCGGCGCGCGGATCAAGGCCGGCACGGTCAACGTCAACGAGGCGTACGCCGCGGCCTGGGCCAGCGTCGGGGCGCCGATGGGCGGCATGCGGTCCAGCGGCGTCGGACGCCGGCACGGGGCTGAGGGCATCACCAGGTTCACCGAGGGGCAGAACATCACCGTCCAGCGCGGCATCGGGTTCGGCGCGCCCTTCGGACTGGACGCCGAGCAGTGGGCGGGTGCCCTGACCGTGGGGCTGAAGATCATGAAGCGCGCGGGTGTGCGGTGAGCCTCCACACCGACGTTCTCGTGGTCGGGTCGGGTTTCGGCGGGTCCGTCGCGGCACTTCGGTTGCGCGAGAAGGGGTACGACGTCACCGTCGTCGAGTCCGGGCGCCGGTTCGCTGACGACGAGCACGCCCGCACGTCGTGGGACCTGCGCCGCTACCTGTGGGCGCCGCGCCTGCGCTGCTTCGGCGTCCAGCGGGTCCACCGCCTACCGCACGTCGTCCTGCTGGCCGGGGCCGGGGTGGGCGGCGGTTCGTTGAACTACGCCAACACCCTCTACGTGCCACCGAAGGCGTTCTTCGACGACCCGCAGTGGGCCGGTCTGGCCGACTGGGCCGACGAGCTGACGCCGCACTACGACCAAGCCTCGCGAATGCTCGGTGTCGTCGAGAACCCCTGCAGCGGAACGGTCGAGGCGGTGATGAGAGCCGTCGCCGACGAGATGGGCGTGGGTCACACGTTCCGCCAGACCCCGGTCGGGGTGTTCTTCGGCCGCCCGCGCGAGGACGGCACGCCCGGGCGCGAACCCGGGGTCACGGTTCCCGACCCGTACTTCGGCGGGGCCGGTCCGGCCCGCACCGGCTGCACCGAGTGCGGCAGCTGCATGGTGGGCTGCCGGGTCGGTGCCAAGAACACGCTGGTCAAGAACTACCTCGCCCTGGCCGAGCGCATCGGGGCGCGGGTCGAGCCGCTGCGCACCGTCGTCGACGTCCGGCCGATCGACCCGGCACGCCCGGCGCACGGGTACATCGTCACCACCGAGCGGACCGGCGCCTGGCTGCGCAAGGACCGCAGGACGACGACCGCCGGCCAGGTCGTCGTCGCCGGCGGCGCCTGGGGCACCCAGCGCCTGCTGCACCGGATGCGCACGCTCGGCGGTCTGCCCGACGTCTCGCCCCGCCTCGGTGAGCTGACCCGCACCAACTCCGAGGCGCTGGTGGGCGCGAGCACCCGACGGGTGCCGGCGCACGACCTCACCCGCGGGGTGGCGATCACCTCGTCCTTCCATCCCGACGACGCGACCCACGTCGAGAACTGCCGCTACGGGCCGGGATCGAACGCGATGGGGCTGCTCGCGACGATCCTGGTGGACGGCGGGGGCCGGGTGCCGCGTCCCTTGCGGTTCGTGGCGCAGGCCCTGCGTCACCCGGGCGATCTCGCGCGCACCCTGTCGGTGCGCAGCTGGAGTGGGCGCACCGTCATCGGCCTGGTGATGCAGTCGCTCGACAACTCGATCACCGTCTCGGCCAAGCGACACCCGCTGCTGCGGCGCCTGGGGCTGGACGAGGTGGGGCTGACCTCGCGCCAGGGCCACGGCGTCCCCAACCCGAGCTGGATCCCCGCGGGGCACGACGCGATCCGCCGGATCGCCCGCCACCTCGCGGTGGTGACCGGGGTGCCCACCGACGCCGGCGGCACCGTCGGCGACGTCGTCAACGTGCCGCTGACCGCGCACTTCATCGGCGGCTGCCCGATCGGCGCGACGCCGGCGACCGGCGTCGTCGACGAGTACCACCGGCTGCACGGGTACCCCGGCATCCACGTGGTCGACGGGTCGAGCATCTCGGCCAACCTCGGCGTCAACCCCTCGCTGACCATCACCGCCCAGGCCGAGCGCGCGATGTCGCTGTGGCCCAACCGTGGCGAGCCCGATGAGCGCCCGGCCGCGGGTGAGCCCTACCGCCGGCTCGCCCCGGTGGCTCCCCGCGGGCCCGCGGTGCCGTCGTCCGCGCCGGGCGCCCTGCGCCTGCCCGTCGTCCGCCTCACCTGACCCCGCCCCACCCCGCACTTGCTGCACTACATGACATCCGCCGCGAGCCCGGGCGGCACTTACTGCAGCAAGTGCGGGGGTGGGAGACTCAGCGGATGAGCACCGAGCCGACCAGAAACGAGCCGACCAGAAACGAGCCGTGGACACCCGCGCAGATCCCGGACCTGACCGGCGCGACGGCGGTGGCCCCCGGCGCGAACGTCGGGCTGGGCCTGCACACGGCGATCGAGCTGGCCCGGCACGGCGCCGCGGTGGTCATGGCCTGCCGCAACCCCGACCGGGGTGCCGCGGCGCTGGGCCAGGTGCGGGCGCAGGTGCCGGGAGCGGACGTCGAGCTGGCCCGCCTCGACCTCGCCGACCTGGGGTCCGTGCGCGAGTTCGCCGCCTCGACGCTGGCTGCCCACCCGCGGATCGACGTCCTGGTCAACAACGCCGGGGTGGTGGCGCTGCCCACCCGGCAGGTCAGCGTCGACGGGTTCGAGATGCAGCTGGCCACCAACCACCTCGGGCACTTCGCGCTCACGGGCCTGCTGCTGCCGGCCCTGCTCACCGCCCCCTCGCGGGTGGTGACGGTGTCGAGCAACGCGCACCGCATGGGCACCATCGACTTCGACGACCTGCAGAGCGAGCGGAGGTACAGCGCGTGGCCCGCCTACGGCCAGAGCAAGCTGGCCAACCTGCTGTTCGCGATGCAGCTGCAGCGCCTCGCCGACCGCGCCGCCGCCGACCTCACCAGCGTCGCCGCCCACCCCGGGTACGCCGCGACCAACCTGGTTGCCTCCGGCCCCGGCGCGGGCGGCAGCATCGCCGGCCGGGTGATCGGCCTGGCGACCAAGGTGCTCGGCCAGCCGGCCCGGATGGGCGCCTGGCCGAGCCTGTACGCCGCGACCATGCCCGACGTGCGGGGTGCCGAGTACTTCGGCCCCAACGCGTTCGGCGGCTGGCGCGGCCACCCCGAGCGCACCACGGCCAAGCCGAACGCGTACGACCCCGACGTCGCCGCCCGACTCTGGCAGCGGTCGGTCGAGCTGACCGGCGTCGACTACGGCGCCCTGACACCCAAGGAGAACTGATGCCCCAGGCCATCTGGAACGGCACCGTGATCGCCGAGTCCGACGACACGGTGGTCGTCGAGGGCAACCACTACTTCCCGCGCGCGTCGCTGCGCGAGGACGTCGTGCGCCCGAGCAGCACCACGACGGTGTGCCCCTGGAAGGGCACGGCGTCCTACCTCTCGCTCGAGCTGGACGGCGCCACCAGCGCCGACGCCGGCTGGTTCTACCCCGAGCCCAAGGACGCCGCGGCCGAGATCACCGACCGGGTGGCGTTCTGGAAGGACGTCCGGGTCACGACCTGACCGCCGCCAGGTGCCCGGCCACGAACCGCAGCTGCCCGGGCACCAGCGAGCGCCAGTAACCGCCGTCGTGGCGGCCCGCCGACAGCCCGCCGGCGGGGGCGGGCCGGCAGTGCGAGCGGTAGACGCGAGTCTGGTCGGCGAACGGGTCGCTGGTGCCGCACGACACCTGCAGCGGCACCCCCGTGACGCCCGGACGGCGCGCGAGCGCCCCCCACCGCGCCCAGTCGGCCGCCGAGTCGAAGGCGCCCGGCGCGCTGGCGGCGTACGTCGCGAAGAGCGCGGGGCTGGCAGCGCTCGCCGCTGCCACGCGCAGGCCGCCCAGGCGTCCGGCGCTGGACTCGCGGGCCATCAGCAGCGCGCCGTACCCGCCCATCGACCACCCGGTCACGGCGATCGACGCGGTGTGCAGCCCGGCGTCGGCGAGCCGGGGGACCAGCTCGTCGGTGATCATCACCAGCGGGTCGCCGCCGCTCTCGCGCGGGTGCCAGTAGGTGTCTGAGCCGCCGTCCACCGACACCACCGCCAGCGGCGCACCACCGGAGCGCACGTGGGCGGCCACGAACCGGTGCATCGCCAGCAGGTCGAAGGCGGCGTGCGCGTCGCGGCCCCGGCCGTGCAGCACCAGGACGACGGGCAGCCCGCGAGCGCTCACCCCCGGCGGCACGCTCAGCCCCCAGGCAACGGGCCCGCCGCGGGCCCGTGAGGCGAACGTCGAGTACGCGACGTCGCCCGCCGGCCCGGACGGCGCGCCCACCTGGACGTCACCGCGGTCCAGCGCGCGGTCCAGCAGCACCCGTCCCGGCAGCCGCCCCGACTCCACTCCCACGATCAGACCAGCCGCGCCGAGCGCCACGGCACCCGCGCCGCCGAGCAGGAGCGTGCGCCGACTCGGGGCTGACGACGTCCGTGGCACCCGCCCAGAGTGCACGAAGGGCCCACCGGACGTCGTCCGATGGGCCCTTCCGCGTGGTTTCGGTGCTCAGTCGGCCTGGGCGTCCAGGGTGATCTCGACGCCCGTCAGGGCCTTGCTCACGGGGCAGGTGGCCTTGGCCTCCTCGGCGACGCGGACGAACGCGTCGGCGTCCAGACCCTCGACCTCGCCGCGAACGGTCAGCTTGATGCCGGTGAGCCGGAAGCCACCCGCCGGGTCGGCGCCGAGCGAGACGTCAGCGGTGACGTCGACTCCTCGGGGGGTGCCGCCGGCCGCTGCCGCCAGGGCGGAGAACTGCATGGCGTAGCACGAGGAGTGGGCCGCGGCGATGAGCTCCTCGGGGCTGGTCGTCCCGCCGGCCTCGTCGGCTGCGCGCTTGGGGAAGGAGACCTCGTAGGTGCCGACCTTCGAGCTGGTGAGCTCGACCTGGCCGGAGCCCTGCTCGAGGGTGCCGGTCCAGGCGGTGCGGGCGGTGCGTGTGGGCATGAGCGTGAGTTCCTCTCGAGGGGGGATGCGATCAGCAGCCGCGACAACGTGCCGACGTCGAGGATTCATCCCGCCCAGTCGGTCCCCGGGCGGTCACGGCCGCTCGGACGCCACCGGGGTGTCGGTCCAGGACGCCCACAGCCGCGCGTACGGCCCGCCGGTCGCGATCAGCTCGTCGTGGGTGCCGATCTCACTGATCCGGCCGTCCTCGACGACCGCCACGCGGTCGGCGTCGTGCGCCGTGTGCAGCCGGTGGGCGATCGCGAGCACGGTGCGTCCGTCGAGCACCGCCGACAGCGATCGCTCGAGGTGGCGCGCCGCCCGGGGGTCGAGCAGCGAGGTCGCCTCGTCGAGCACCAGCGTGTGCGGGTCGTTGAGCACCAGCCGGGCCAGGGCCAGCTGCTGGGCCTGCGGCGGGGTCAGCACGTGCCCACCCGATCCGACCTCGGTGTCCAGGCCCTGGGGCAGCCGGTCGGCCCAGTCCAGCGCGTCGACGGCGTCCAGGGCGCCGCGAAGGGCGGCGTCGTCGGCGAGCGGCCGGGCCAGACGCAGGTTGTCGGCCAGCGACCCGACGAAGACGTGGTGCTCCTGGGTGACCAGGGCGACGTGACCGCGCAGCTGCTCGAGGGGGAGGTCGACCAGCGGGACGCCGCCGACCGCTACCGAGCCGGTGCGGGGGCCGTGGATGCCGGCGAGCATGCGGCCCAGCGTCGACTTGCCGGCGCCCGAGGGCCCGACGACGGCCAGCCGCTCGCCGGGTCGCAGCTCGAGCGAGATCCCGTCCAGCACGTCGTGGCCCTCGCGGTACGCGTACCGGACGTCGCGCGCCCGGATCAGGTCGTCCGCCGGGACCGCGCCGGTCGGCGTCCGGTCGTCCGGCACGTCGGCGATGCCGATGATGCGGGCGAACGCCGAGGCGCCGACCTGGATCTCGTCCAGCCAGGACAGCAGCTGGTCGACGGGGTCCATCAGCTGCAGCACGTACAGCGTGACCGCGGTGACCTGACCGACGGTCGCGTGACCGTTCGAGGCGAGCCACCCGCCCCAGAGCAGCGTCGCGGCGACCGGCAGGAAGTAGCCGACCTCGACGGTGGGGAACCACACGGTCCGCAGCCACAGCGTGTAGCGCTCGGCGCGGTAGCTGCGCTCGAGGTCGCGGTCGACCCGGCTGCGGCGCTCGCGGCCCAGCGACAGGGCCTCGACGGTGCGGGCGCCGTCGACGTTCTCGGTGACCGTGCCGTTCAGGACGGCGTAGGAGGCCATCTCGGCCAGGTAGCCGGCGGGCGCCCGGCGCAGGTACCACCGCGTGCCGACCCACAGCAGCGGCACGCCGACCACGATCGCGAGTGCCACGAGCGCACCGGTGACGAACGCGGCCGCCACCGTCAGCACCGTCGTCAGACCGGCCACCAGGATCGTGGGGACGGCGAAGCGCACCGTGTGCGAGAGCGCGTCGACATCGCGCGTGGTGCGGGTGACGAGGTCGCCGGTGCCGGCTCGCTCGACGGTCGACAGCGGCAGCGCCACGACGCGCTGGACGAACTGCTCACGCAGCTGGGCGAACACCTTCTCGCCCAGGACGAACGACTGCCGGCGCGCCGCCCAGGTCAGGCCGGTCTGCACGACGATCGCGGCAGCCAGCACCAGCGCGATGCGGTCGACGGCGTCCATGCCGACGCCGCGGCGCACGTCGTCGACGAGGCGGCCGAGCAGCGCCGGCCCGGCCAGGCCGGCGACGGCGGCCAGGCCGTGCAGCCCCAGCACCCCGGTGAGGCTGCGCCGGTGCTCGCGCAGCAGAACGGTCGCCTCGCGGCGGACGGTGTCGGGCCCGGCGACGGGCAGGCTGGTGCTCACTCGTCCTCCCCGCGGACGACGGTGCGTCGGTAGTCCCGGTGGGTGGCCAGCAGCTCGTGGTGGGTGCCCTCGGCAGCCAGCTCGCCGCCGTCCAGGAACACGACGTGGTCGACCTGGTCGAGCAGCAGCGGGCTGGCGGTCATGACGACCGTGGTGCGGCCGGCGCGGTGGGCGCGCAGCCGCTCGGCGATGCGAGCCTCCGTGTGGGCGTCGACCGCACTGGTCGGCTCGACCAGCACGAGGGGCGGTGCGTCGGTGAGCAGGGCGCGGACCAGGGTGAGGCGCTGGCGCTGGCCGCCGCTGAACGAGCGGCCGCGCTCCTCGACGTCACTGTCCAGGCCGTCCGGCAGCGCATCCAGGACGTCGTGGGCGGCGGCGGTGTCGACCGCCCGCAGGACGGCGACGTCGTCCGCGCCGCTGGCGCCGACCAGCTGCTCGCGCAGCGGGCCGGAGAACAGCCGCGGGTCGCTCTCGCTGACCACGATGTGCCGGCGCACCGAGGCCAGCGGCAGGACGTCGATCCGCTCGGCGCCGATCAGCACCGGGGACGACGGCACCTCGGCGAACCGGCCGAGCCGGTCGGCGAGCGCGGCGGACTCTTCGGGGCGGGCCGACACGACGGCGGTCATGACCCCGGCTCGCAGGGTGACGCCCGAGGTGGGGTCGTGCAGCGCCGCGTCGGCCACGGGGTCCGAGCGTTGGTGACCGGTGCGGTCGAGCACGCCCGGCGTCACGCGCAGCACGGCGATGATCTTGCGCGCCCCCACGTGGGCCTGGGTCACCTTGTCGAGTGCCTCGGTGGCGGTGCGCAGCGGGGTGACGAGGAACGCCGACAGGCCGTAGAAGGTGACCAGGTCGCCCAGGTCGATGCGCCCCTGCACGGCGAGGCGGGCGCCGAGCCAGGTGACCAGGACGACGAAGACACCGGGCAGCAGCACCTGGGCGGCGTCCAGGGTGGCCTGCACCCCGGCCACCTCCACGCCACGTGCGCGCACCTGCTGGGACTGGCGGCGGTACCGCTCGACGAAGGTGTGCTCACCACCGATGCCGCGCAGCACGCGCAGGCCGGAGACGGTGTCGGCGCCGAGCGTGGTGAGCTTGCCGGACTGCTCGCGCTGGGCAGACTGCCTGCGCTGCAACGGTTTGACGAGCACGCCGAGGCCCGCGGTGAGCAGCGGGACCCCGATCAGCACGAGCAGGCCGAGCCCGGTCGAGATGCGCAGCAGCACGACGGCGATGACCACGTAGCTCGCGATCGCGCCGGCGAAGCGGGCGCTGACGTCGAAGGCGCCACCGAGGCGCATGGCGTCGTTGCTCACTGTCGAGACCACCTCGCCGGTGGGCACGGCGCGCGGCAGGGTCTCGCCGGTCAGCGCGGTGTGGTGACCGATCAGCTGCGCGGCTCGAAAGCTCGCCTGCAGCCAGTTGGCGACGGCGCACCGGTGGCGCAGGACGCCCGCCCCGGCCTGGATCAGGGCCAGCAGCAGGACGGCACCGGACCAGGCGAGCAGCGCCCGCCCCTCGCCGTCGATGACGCCGTGCGCGATGCCCCGGCCCACCGCGACCGGGATCAGCGACTGGGAGACCATCCAGACCGTGCCCCAGAGCAGCCCGGCCGCCAGCGATGCCTTCTGCTGCGCGGCGATCCACCACAGGAAGCGCCCGGGGGTGCGCAGGTCGGGTCGACCCGGGTCGTCGTACGGGAGGGCGCGCATGATGCACCACGGTAGGCCCTGCTGACTACCCCTCCCAACGGGTTTACCGGTGACGCCGTACCGTCGAGGGGTGCTGCGGACCGCGCTCCAACCCCGCTGGCTGGCGCTGCTCGCGCTGGTGCTGGTGGTGTGCGCGGTGTTCGGCTGGCTGGGTTCGTGGCAGCTGGGTGTGGCGCGGGACCGAGGGGCGCAGGCAGCCGCGCGCGAGCTGCGAGCCCGCCCGGCCGCACCGCTCGACCAGGTGCTGATGCCTCAGCGGTCGTTCACCGCGCAGGCATCGGGCCGTCAGGTGAGCGTCACGGGCACCTACGACGCGACGACGACCGTGCTGGTGCCCGAACGGCTGCAGCGCGGGCGGTCCGGCCTGTGGGTGGTGACGGGCCTGCGCACCGAGGCGGGCGCGTGGTTGCCCGTGGTGCGGGGCTGGGTGGCCTCGGCCGACGACGCGAGTGCGCTCGCGACGTCCCTGCCGTCGGGCCGGGTGACCGTCCTCGGCGTCCTGCAGCCGGACGACCCGCCGGCCGACCGCGCGGCCGCCCTGCCCCCGGGTCAGCTGCAGCAGGTGGACGCCGCCGACCTGGTCAACCGCTGGGGTGCGCCGATCTACAACGGGTACGTGCTCGCGGCGACCGAGTCCGGCGTCGCGAGCGGCCCGCAGCGGGTGCCTGCGCCGGCCGTCGCGCCGCAGGGCATCGCATGGCGCAACGCCGCCTACGCTGTCCAGTGGTGGCTGTTCGCGGGGTTCGCGTTGGTGCTGTGGTGGAAGATGGTTCGGCAGGAGCAGCTCGACCGGTCGACCGACCGGGCGGGCGTCGACGAGAGGGTGGCCATCGGATGACCCCGCAGGTCGGTTCGGCGTTGCGGCGCTTCAAGGTCATGGCGGTGGTCGTCGGTATCGGGTTGCTGATCCTGTGCCTCGAGATCGTCCTGCACTACGGGTTCGACAACACGTCGCTCAACTGGTGGAGCCCGATCCACGGCGTGCTCTACATGCTGTACCTGGTGACCACGGTCGACCTCGGGTTCAAGGTGCGGTGGCCGCTGATGAAGACGGTCGGCGTCATGTTGGCGGGCGTCGTGCCGTTCTTCTCGTTCGTGATGGAGCGCAAGGTCGCACGCGAGGTGCAGGCGCGCGACGCCGATACCCTGACCGCGTGAGCGACGCGCCCGACCTGGAGTCCCGCCCCGTCCTCGTCATCGACTTCGGGGCGCAGTACGCCCAGCTGATCGCCCGGCGCGTGCGCGAGGCCAGCGTCTACAGCGAGGTCGTGCCCCACACGATGCCGCTGGCGCGGATGCTCGCGCGCAACCCGGCGGCGATCATCCTCTCGGGCGGCCCGAGCAGGGTGCACGAGGACGGCGCCCCCCGCGTCGACCCCGCCCTGTTCGCGGCCGGGGTGCCGGTGCTGGGCATCTGCTACGGGTTCCAGGCGATGGCCGTGGCCCTGGATGGTCAGGTCGCCCACACCGGGCAGCGCGAGTACGGCGGCACGCACGCGCGCGTCGCACCCGAGGGGTCGACCCTGTTCCACGGCCAGGCCGAGGAGCAGTCGGTGTGGATGAGCCACGGCGACAGCGTCGACGCGGCGCCAGCCGGGTTCCGGGTCACCGCCGAGACCGTCGGGACGCCGGTCGCCGCCTTCGAGGACGACGCGCGCCGGCTGTACGGGCTGCAGTGGCACCCCGAGGTGGTGCACTCGACGTTCGGCCAGCGGGTGATCGAGAACTTCCTCACCCGCGGCGCGGGCATCGAGCAGTCGTGGACCGCAGGCAACGTGGCCGACGAGCTGGTCGCCCGGGTGCGCGCCCAGGTGGGTGACGCGCGGGTCATCTGCGGGCTCTCGGGCGGTGTCGACTCGTCGGTGGCAGCGGCCCTGGTGCAGCGCGCGGTCGGCGACCAGCTGACCTGCGTCTTCGTCGACCACGGGCTGCTGCGCGAGGGCGAGGCCGAGCAGGTCGAGCGCGACTTCGTCGACGCCACCGGTGTGTCGCTCAAGGTCTTCGACGCCAAGAAGCGCTTCCTCGACGCGCTCGCCGGTGTCACCGACCCGGAGGACAAGCGCAAGGCCATCGGCCGCGAGTTCATCCGCGCGTTCGAGCAGGCCGCCCGCGAGGTGGCCGGCGAGGCCGCCGCTGACGGCCACCCGGTCAAGTTCCTGGTGCAGGGCACGCTCTACCCGGACGTCGTCGAGTCCGGCGGCGGCGAGGGTGCTGCGACGATCAAGAGCCACCACAACGTCGGTGGCCTGCCCGACGACCTGCAGTTCGAGCTCGTCGAGCCGCTGCGGATGCTGTTCAAGGACGAGGTGCGCGCCGTCGGTCTCGAGCTCGGCGTTCCCGAGGCCATCGTGGCGCGCCAGCCGTTCCCCGGGCCCGGCCTCGGCATCCGGATCGTCGGCGAGGTGACCGCCGAGCGCCTCGCCACCCTGCGCGCCGCGGACCTGATCGTGCGCGAGGAGCTGACCGCCGCTGGGCTCGACCGCTCGATCTGGCAGTGCCCCGTCGTGCTGCTCGCCGACGTCAGATCCGTTGGGGTGCAAGGGGA
>JACMOY010000276.1 GCA_014377795.1 Actinomycetota bacterium
AGCCCGGCGGCGGCGGCGTTGACGAACTCGCTCTTCTTCTGCGGCCAGAGCTTGGCCTGGATGGTGCCGCCGAGGCACTTGACCGCGCAGGCGGTGATGATGCCCTCGGGGGTGCCGCCGATGCCGAGCAGCAGGTCGACGCCGGTCCCCTCGCTGCAGGCCATGACCGCCCCGGCGACGTCGCCGTCGGAGATGAAGGTGATGCGGGCGCCGGCCTCGCGGACCTCGCGCACCAGGTCCTCGTGACGCGGGCGGTCCAGGAGGCAGACGGTGACGTCCTCGACCGCGCCGCCCTTGGCCTTGGCCACGGCCTGGACGTTGTAGGCGACCGGGGCGGTGATGTCGACGACGTCGGCCGCATCAGGACCGGTGACCAGCTTCTCCATGTAGAACACCGAGCTGGGGTCGTACATCGTGCCGCGCTCGGCCACGGCCATCACGGCGATGGCGTTGGGCATCCCCTTGGCCATCAGCGTCGTGCCGTCGATCGGGTCGACCGCGACGTCGCACTCGGGGCCCTCACCGCAGCCGACCTCCTCGCCGTTGAACAGCATCGGCGCCTCGTCCTTCTCGCCCTCGCCGATGACCACGACGCCGCGCATCGAGACGGTGCCGATGAGCTGCCGCATGGCGTCGACAGCTGCCCCGTCGCCGCCGTTCTTGTCGCCGCGCCCCACCCAGCGGCCGGCGGCCATCGCGGCGGCCTCGGTGACCCGCACCAGCTCCATCGCCAGGTTGCGGTCAGGGGCCTCGGGCACGTGGACGACTGGCTTGCTCATGGCCGCACCCTATCGGCGTGCGGCTCGCCAGGGCGGTGGCACAGTGTGAGGCGGGCCGGGGCGCGACTACGACCCCGCCGCCCTGGGCGCCGCCATCTACCCGCTGCTCAACAGCGTGGTGGTCCCGAGGCCGATCGCCTGGGTCTCGACCCGCTCCGCCGCAGGGGTCGACAACCTGGCGCCGCACTCGTTCTTCACCATCTCCTCGGTCGTGCCGCCGGTCGTGCAGTTCACGTCCGTCGGGCACAAGGACTCGCTCCGCAACGCCCTGGCAACCGGCGAGTTCGTCGTCAGCCTGTGCACCGAGGAGCTCATCGAGCAGGTCAACCTGACCGGGACCGACTACCCGGCCGACGTGAGCGAGTTCGACGCGGTCGGGCTCACCCGCGAGCCGAGCCGCCTGGTGGCGCCGCCCCGGGTCGCGGAGTCGCCGGTCGCCCTGGGGTGCCGGCTCGCCGGGACCAAGACCTTCGGCGACGACCAGGGCAGTGGGGGCTCGGTCGTCGTGTTCGGCGAGGTCGTCTGGGCCGTCGTCGACGAGGCCGTCCTGGAGCGCGACCGCCCGGAGATCCGGCTGATGAAGCCGGTGTCGCGCCTGGGTGCGGACGAGTGGGGCACGGTCGGCGGGATCACCGAGCGCCGGCGCGTGCCGTACGCCTCGATCGAGCGGGGCGCGTGACCGCGGCGGCGCCGGCCCGTCCGGGCAAGGCGGCCACCACCCGCGGGGGACTGCTGTCCTCGGCCCGGTCGGTCTTCACCGCCTCGGGCTTCGCGGAGGCCTCGATCGCCGAGGTCGTGGCCGGTGCGGGCGCCAGCGTCGGCTGGCTCTACCACCACTTCGGTGGCAAGGCCGAGCTCTACCTGGCGCTCTTCGAGGACTCCCAGCAGCGCCAGGAGGCCAGGGCCGCCGCCGCGGTCCGCAGAGCTCGCTCCGACGGGGGCACCGAGCCGGCCGAGCTGTTCGTCGCCGGGAGCAGGGCCTACCTCGACGGCTGCTGGGCCGAGCGCGACCTGGCCCGGCTGTTCCTGGCCGGCGGCGGTCCGCCCGGGTTCGAGCTGGTCGCGCGGCGCCGCTACCGGGAGTGGACCGCCCGCAACGCCACGCTGCTGCGACAGGGCCCGGACGACGGCGTGGAGCCCTGGGGCGACGCCCTCGTCCTGGTCCTGACCACCGTCGTCAGCGAGGCCGGCCACGAGGTCGCGGTGTGCGAGGACGAGGCGGCCGCCACCCGGCTGGCCGGTGACGTGCTCGCGCTCATCGCCCGGATCGGCGCCCCGTGACCTCCGTGACCCCCGTGGGCTCCGTGCACGACGACCTGCTGGCACGACGCGACGACTACCCCGTCCTGGCGACCAAGACCTACCTGGCCAACCACACGCTCGGGGCGATGCACCGCGAGACCCCCGTGCGGCTGGGTGAGTTCGCTCGGCTGTGGGCCGAGCAGGGCGTGGTGGCGTGGGAGACGTGGGCGCCGACCGTCGAGCGCGTCGCCGACCTGGTCGGCTCGCTGGTCGGCGCGCCACCCGGGACGACGGTCATGCGGCAGAACGTCGCGGACCTGCTCGGCGACCTGGTGCTGTCGCTGGACTGGACCGGTCCGCGCTGCCGTGTCGTCACCAGTGCGCTGGAGTGGCCGGGCAGCCTGCACACCTGGTCGCAGATCGGGCGGCTCGGCGGGCAGGCCGTCGTCGTGCCCGCCGACGAGGACGGCGTGGCCTTCGACGTCGCACGCATGGTCGACGCGATCGACGAGCGCACCCTGCTGGTCGAGTGCAGCCATGTGCTGTTCCGCACCTGGACGGTCGTGGACCTCGCGCCGGTCGTCGACAGGGCCCACCAGGTCGGCGCGCTGGTGGTCGTCGACGGCTACCAGGCGGCCGGGACCCTCGACGTCGACGTGGTGGCGATGGGCGTCGACG
>JACMOY010000277.1 GCA_014377795.1 Actinomycetota bacterium
CCCCCGGCTGTGGAGCGAGACCCGCGACCAGGTCGGCGCCGGTGACCCGGGCGACCGCCTGACCGGCCGCGTCGCTGCGAGTCGCGATCGTGCCGCCGGTGGCGAGCACCGCCACGGTTCGCATCGCTGCATCGTGTCCCGGCCCGCAGGCGCCGGCAACCGTTGACCAGGTCGGTGCGTCCGCGTTCGTACCCGGGCCCTCGCCGGCACGGTCGCCGCGGCCGCACGACGCAGCGATGGCGTCGTTCACGGCGCCCGTCAGGTCCGCGGGTGGTCGTGCGCCCACAGGGCGATCGCGATCTCGGTGCGCCCGGCGAAGGTGAAGGGGTCGCGTCCGGTGAGGGCCCGCACCCGCTCCAGCCGGTGGCGCACGGTGTTGACGTGCAGGAACAGGTGCCGCGCGGTGCGCTGGAGCGAGCCGTCATCGGCGAGGAACGCGCGCAGCGTGTCGAGCTGGCTCCGCCCGTGCCGCTCGTCCGCCAACAGCGGCCCGATGACCTGCCCGACGAACGGAGCGAGCAGCCCAGCGGGTTGCTGCTCGAGCAGTGCCGTCAGCGTCGTCAGCGCCTCGGGCCCGACGACCCGTCCCGCGCGCTCGGCGGCCGCGAGCGCCGTCTGCGCGCCCGCGATGCCGCCACCGATCCGGTCTGGCGGGACGGGCGGACCGATCCCGCAGGCCAGCCCGGACTGCGCAGCCAGGGTGGTCGGGGCGGCCCGCCCTGCCGTCACGGTGAGCACCACCGCGCCGGTGTCGCCCACGACGCAGCCGGCGAGGTCCTGCGCCCATCGGTCCGCGCTGCCGGGGGGCCAGGCGGCGACGGTGACCAGGTCGAGGTCGCCGAGGCCGGCGGCGACCAGCAGCGGACGGACGGCGCGCCCGTCCGCCAGCCCGTCCGCCACCAGGGCGAGCAGCTCGCCCGCGCGAGCGCGGTGGCCGCGTCGCTCGACCTGGCGCTGGTGGCGGACGACGTCCAGCACCCGGGCCAGGTGCGTGAGCAGGGTGTCCGAGGGCGGCGCAGTCGCAGTCGCCTCCTCGGGCGCCTCGGGCGCCTCGGGACCGACCCAGCGCACCCGGCTGGGAGTTACCGGCGAGACGGCCAGCCGCCCACCGGTCAGCTCGGCGGCCAGGTCGATCAGGGCCTGCTCGGTGCTGCCCGCCGCCGCGGCCCCGAGCAGCGCCTCGACGACGTGGTCCTCGCGCAGCAGCACGGCCTCACCCAGGGCCGACCACCGGTCGGCCAGATGCTCACCGACCGCCAGGAACGGTGCGCCGGCCGGCAGCTCGAGCAGGGGCAGACCGACGGCGGTGCACGCGGCGACCAGCGCCTCAGGCACCGCCGGGTGCACGTCCCCGACACCGAAGCACACCGCGACGGCGCCCGCGCCGGCGACAGCGGCGGCGAACCCGCGGCACGCCTTCGGGCTGAGCAGGTTCACTCCGACCGTGCAGACCAGCTCACCGCCGCGCAGGTACGTCGCGGGGTCCCTCAGCTCGGTCGTGTGCACCCAGCGCACCGGGCGCTGGCAGGTCGAGGCGTCACCCCCTACCAGGTGCAGCCGCAGGCCCGGGGCCGCGAGCAGGTCCGCCACGGTGGGTGCTGCCGGCGTCGCCACGCCCCGAGACTACGACGTCCGGCGTGACGGCGTTGGAGGATCGACCAACCACAACCCCCGTCAACGGTGCATCCGTACACGGCTCGGTACTGGGTAGATGTGTGGCACGAGTCACAGTGCCACGATCACGGCCACCCCAGACCCGGAGGCCAGCATGTCGAACACCGTCGTATCGACGCCCGGCGAGCACGCGCTCAAGCGCGAGTTCTCGCTGTGGTCCTCCTTCACCTTCGCGTTCGCCTTCATCTCACCGATCGTCGCGCTGTACGGCATCTTCGCGTTGGCGATCAGCACCGCCGGCCCCTCGTTCTGGTGGGCCTTCCCGGTGGTCTTCGTCGGCCAGCTGCTCGTCGCGCTGGTGTTCGCGATGCTGGTCTCGCTCTGGCCCTTCGAGGGGTCGATCTACCAGTGGTCGCGTCGCCTGATGGGCACCGGCTGGGGCTGGTTCGCGGGCTGGGCCTACATGTGGACCCTGATCATCGCCATGGCGACCGTGGCTCTGGGCGCGGCCGGTTTCATCGCCGACATCGTCGGCATCACGGACGCGACCGCCACCCAGAAGGCACTGATCGCGTTCGTGATCCTGCTGCTCGGGACGGTGCTGAACCTGATCGGGCGCACGGCGCTGAAGATCTTCATGTCGGCCAGCATCCTGGCCGAGATCATCGGCTCGATCGGCCTCGGCACCTGGTTGCTGGCCTTCCACCGCAACAACCCGCTGAGCGTGCTGACCACCGGCAGCGGCGGAACCGGCGGCTACCTGTCACTGTCCGGCCCGTTCCTGGTGGCGCTGGCCTTCGTCGGCTTCTCGTTCGTCGGCTTCGAGAGCGCCGGCGCGATCGCCGAGGAGGTGCACGAGCCGCGGCGCAACCTGCCCAAGGCCATCATCTTCTCGCTGACCTTCATCGCCATCGTCGTCATGTACGCCAGCCTGTCGATCATTCTCGCCATCCCGAACATGGCGGCGGTGACCAGCGGCGAGGATGCCGACCCCGTGACGTCCACGCTGCGTTCGCAGCTGGGCGCCGGCATCGCCAAACCGGTCGAGCTGCTGTTCGTGATCGGCTTCCTGGCCAGCTTCCTCGCCCTGCAGACGTCCGCGTCCCGCATCATCTGGTCGTACGCACGCGACGGCGCGCTCCCCGGGTCGCGCGGCCTGTCGCAGCTGAGCTCACGCCAGCGGATCCCGATCGCCGCGCTGCTCGTGACCACCGTGGTCGGGTCGGCGCTGTTCCTGCTGAGCAACCTGGCGTCGAACGTCTACACGCTGATGGTGAACTTCTCGGCCGGCGGATTCTTCTTCGCCTTCCTGTTCCCCCTCATCGGGTCGCTCGTCGTGCAGGCCCGGGGCACGTGGCGCACCACACCGTTCTCGCTCGGCGCCGCCACGGTGCCGGTCACCGCCGTCGCCACCGTGTGGGTGACGCTGCAGTTCCTCAACATCGCCTGGCCGCGCGACGTCTACCCGCAGGTGTACCTCAACTGGTCGGTCTGGATCACGATCGGCGTGCTCGCGGTCGTCGGGGGCGCCGTATACGCCTCGGTGCGCGACCAGATCACGCCGGCCTCCGTCATCGAGGAGGAGGAGATCGCCGACGAGGCGCTCGACGCGTCGCGGCGGGCGCCCGCCTCATGACGGCCGGTATCGCCGTCGTGACCGGCGCTGCGAGCGGCATCGGGCGGGCGGTGGCCCGCGAGCTGACCGAGCGGGGCTGGCTGGTCGCCGGCCTAGACCGCTCACCCGCGCCGGACTGCGCTGTGTCGGAGCGGGTCGACGTCGCGGACGCCGAGGCCGTGGCCGCCGCCGTC
>JACMOY010000278.1 GCA_014377795.1 Actinomycetota bacterium
CTACAGCGGGTCGCAGGCGATGCAGGTGGTGCTCGCTGCCGTGGACGCCGCTGCCGACGACGACGCTGACGACGCCGCCGGGGTCCTGTGAACGGTGCTTCATCGCCGGTCAGCCACGGTCCGCGTCCCGGCGGCCCTCCGGTCACCCCCGTGGGCCACTTTCGAACCCACGGATGAGCCCCGCACCGAACTGACCGACCTCAGCCACCAGGCGCGGGGGCACGACCAGCATCGTGGTCACCTACTACGGCGTCGGTGGCGAGCTGCGACCCTTCGAGACGTTCACCCTCACCCGGCCGCGGACCGACGCTCGGGACTGAGCCGCACGGCGCTCCGTCACACCAGCATCTAGTCGCGCAGCACGGTTGCCAAGAACGTCCGCGCGCGATCGCTGGCCGGGCCGGCGAAGAACCGGTCCGGCTCGGCCTGCTCGATGATCTGGCCGTCGGCCATGAAGACGACCCGGTCGGCAGCGCGCCGGGCGAAGCCCATCTCGTGGGTGACCACCAGCATCGTCATCCCGCTGCGGGCCAGCGCGGTCATGACGTCGAGCACCTCGGTGATCATCTCCGGGTCCAGCGACGATGTCGGCTCGTCGAACAGCACGACCTTGGGGTCCATCGCCAGCGCGCGGGCGATCGCCACCCGCTGCTGCTGGCCACCGGACAGCTGCGCGGGCAGCTTGGCCGCCTGGGCGCCGACCCCGACGCTGTCCAGCAGCTCGGCGGCCCGCGCCTCCGCCTGCGCTCGGGGCACGCCGCGCACGGCGATCGGCCCCAGGGTCACGTTCTCCAGCACCGTCTTGGTGGCGAACAGGTTGAACGACTGGAACACCATGGCGACGTCGGCGCGCAGCTGCGCGAGCGGCTTGCCGGACTCGGGCAGGGCCACCCCGTCCACGCTGATCGTCCCGCTCTCGATGCGCTCGAGCCGGTTGATGGCCCGGCACAGGGTCGACTTGCCCGACCCCGACGGGCCGATGACGACCACGACCTCGCCGGCACCGATGGTCAGGTCGATGTCCTTGAGCACGTGCAGGTCGCCGAAGCTCTTGTTCACCCCGGTCAGCACCACCAGCGGTCGCCGCGCGCGGGTCGCAGCGGGCGTAGCGGCAGCCGAGGTCATGTCCGTGGCGGTACGCGGCGCACCTGGCCGTCACAGGGGCCGGTGCGGGCCGCCGTACCCTGGTGGCCTGATGCCGACCTACGACGTGCGCACCCACGGGTGCCAGATGAACGTGCACGACTCCGAGCGCCTGCGCGGGCTGCTCGAGGAGGCCGGGTACGCGCCGGTCGCGCAGGGCGTGGACGCCGACGTCGTCGTCCTGAACACCTGCGCGGTGCGCGAGAACGCCGACAACAAGCTGTACGGAAACCTGGGTCAGCTCGCGTCCGACAAGCGCCGCCACCCCGGCATGCAGATCGCCGTCGGCGGCTGCCTCGCGCAGAAGGACCGCGGTGAGGTCGTCCGGCGCGCACCATGGGTCGACGTCGTGTTCGGCACCCACAACATCGGGTCGCTGCCGGCGCTGCTGGACCGCGCGCGGCACAACGGTGCTGCCGAGGTCGAGATCCTCGAGTCGCTCGAGGTGTTCCCCTCGACGCTGCCCACCAAGCGCGAGTCGGCGTACGCCGGCTGGGTCTCGATCAGCGTCGGGTGCAACAACACCTGCACGTTCTGCATCGTGCCCAGCCTGCGCGGCACCGAGGAGGACCGGCGGCCTGCTGACGTCCTGGCCGAGATCGAGGCCCTCGTCGCGGACGGGGCGCTCGAGGTCACCCTGCTGGGCCAGAACGTCAACACCTACGGTGTCGGGTTCGGCGACCGCCTGGCGTTCGGCAAGCTGCTGCGGGCCTGCGGTGGCGTCGAGGGGCTGGAGCGGGTGCGGTTCACCAGCCCGCACCCGGCAGCGTTCACCGATGACGTCATCGAGGCGATGGCCCAGACGCCGAACGTCATGCCCAGCCTGCACATGCCGCTGCAGTCCGGGTCGGACCGCGTGCTGCGGGCGATGCGGCGCTCGTACCGCAGCGACCGCTACCTCGCCATCATCGACCCCGTCCGGGCTGCCATGCCGGACGCGGCGATCACCACCGACCTGATCGTCGGGTTCCCGGGTGAGACCGACGAGGACTTCGCCGACACCCTGCGGGTGGTCGAGGCCGCCCGGTTCGCCAGCGCCTACACCTTCCAGTACTCGCGCCGGCCCGGGACGCCGGCCGCCGACCTGCCCGAGCAGCTGCCGAAGGCCGTGGTGCAAGAGCGCTACCTGCGGCTGCAGGCGTTGCAGGAGAAGGTGTCCTGGGACCAGAACCGCCTGCAGCTGGGACGGGTGCTCGACGTGCTGGTCAGCGAGGGCGAGGGGCGCAAAGACGGCGCCACCGACCGACTCTCGGGGCGAGCCCCCGACAACCGGCTCGTGCACTTCACGGTGCCTGCTGCTGCAGCGGTCCCGCGGCCCGGTGACGTCGCGACCGTCGAGGTGACGTACGCCGCGCCCCACCACCTGGTCGCTGACGGCACCGTCTACGCGGTGCGCCGCACCAGGTCCGGGGACGCGTGGGCCGCCCGCCAGGGTGCCCCGAACACCCGGTCCGTGGTTCTCGGCCTGCCGCGCGTGGGTGCGCCCGCCGCCGCGCCCGCCTGCGGCTGAGCGGTGCTCGTCGCCGCGGCGCTGTGCCCCGCGCCCCCCGTGCTGGTGCCCGCTGTCAGCCGCGCGGCCGCCCACGAGCTGGACGACGTGCGCGCGGCGTGCGCCGTCGCTATCGCCGAGCTGTTGCGGCACAGGGACTGTCGGCTGACGGTCGTCGCGGCGGGCGGCACGCGCACCTGGAGCCCCCGGGCCCCGGCAGGCTTCGCTGCGGTCGGCCTGGCGCTCGACGTCCCACCGCTCACCGGTGCGGCGGATGGCGGCCCGCGCCTGCCGCTGGCCCTGACCGTGGGGCGGTGGCTGTTGGCGCAGGCCGGGCACGCCGGCGGTGACGACACGTGGTGCACGGTCGACGCCGACGGTGCGCGGGCTCTGGGTCGAGGGATGGCCGCGTCCGAGCAGCGCACGACGATGCTGGTGCTGGGCGAGGGCAGCTCGGCCATCGGCCCGCACGCGCCGCTGCTGCAGGACGACCGCGCTCCCGCCTTCGACGCGGCCGTCACCGACGTGGTCCGCGGTGGCGAACTGACCGCGCTCGGCGCCCTGGACAGCGACCTCGCCACCTCGCTCGGCGTCACCGGGTGGGCACCGTGGCAGGCGCTCGCGTCCGCTGCGGGTGGCCGGGCGGGGGTCGGCCGCCTGCTGACGTACGGCGCGCCGTACGGGGTGGGTTACGTCGTGGGCACCTGGGTGGCGCGGTGACGGTCGTCGCCGTCGTCGGGCCAACTGCCACCGGCAAGTCCGACCTCGGTGTCGCCCTGGCGCGAGAGCTGGGCGGTGAGATCGTCAACGCCGACGCGATGGCGCTGTACCGGGGCATGGACATCGGAACGGCGAAGCTGCCTGCCGCGGGGCGGTTCGGCGTGCCGCACCACCTGCTCGACGTGCTGGACGTCCGCGACGAGGCCAGTGTCGAGGCGTACCAGGGGCAGGCCCGGGCGGCGATCGACGACATCGCCGGGCGCGGTGGGGTCGCCGTCGTCGTCGGCGGCTCGGGCCTGTACGTCAGCGCGGCGCTGGACCGGCTCGACATCCCCCCGACCGACCCGCAGGTGCGCGCGGCGCTGGAGGCCCAGGCGGCCGACCAGGGCGCCGCGCGGATGCACCAGCGGCTGGTGCTCGCCGATCCGGTCGCCGCGGCCGCAATCCTGCCCGGCAACGTGCGTCGGGTGGTGCGTGCGCTGGAGGTGGTCGAGCTCACCGGCCGGCCGTTCGTGGCGAGCCTGCCGGCACCGACGTACCTGCGCCCCACCTGCGTCATCGCCCTGGACGCCCCCCGTGAGGTGCTCGCCGAGCGCATCGACCGCCGGGTGCGGGCGATGTGGGCGGCCGGGCTGCTCGACGAGGTCGCTGCGCTGGACGCCGCAGGGCTGCGCGAGGGGCGCACCGCGTCGCGGGCGGTCGGCTACCTGCAGGCCCTGGGCCAGCTCGACGGCGACCTCACCCAGCCGCAGGCGCAGGACGAGACGGCCCGGCTGACCCGCCGCCTCGCGCGCCGCCAGCGGTCGTGGTTCGGCCGCGACGCCCGGGTGACCTGGCTGCCGCACGACGCCCCCGATCTGCTGCAGCGTGCGATCGCCGCCGTCCGTGCCCGATAGTGGTCGGGTGCAGCTGACGTTCACCAAGGGCCACGGGACGCAGAACGACTTCGTGCTCGTGCCCGATCACGACGGCGTGCTCGACCTGACCCCTGAGGACGTGCGGTGGCTGGCCGACCGGCACGCGGGGGTCGGTGGGGACGGCGTGATCCGCGTCGTGCGCACCCGTGCGGTCGCCGAGGTGGCCGACCAGGCCGACGTCGCGGAGTGGTTCATGGACTACCGCAACGCCGACGGCAGCGCCGCCGAGATGTGCGGCAACGGCGTCCGGGTGCTCGTGCAGTACCTGCGCCGTGAGGGCCTGGTGGCCGACGACGGGGCACCGCTGCGGGTCGCCACCCGCTCGGGGCCGAGGGGCGTGCGCATCGAGGGCGACCTGATCGCCGTCGACCTCGGCGCGTGGCACCTCGTCGGTGGCGACGCGGCGCTGGCGGTCGGCGGCGACGCATCCGTGCAGGTCGCCGGGCTGCCCGGCCCGGTCGCCGCTCTCTCGCTCGACCTGGGCAACCCGCACACCGTCGTCCTGCTGCCCGCCGAGTCCGACCTCGCGCTGGCCGACCTGACCCGCGCTCCCGTGGTCGACCCGACTCCGCCCACCGGGACCAACGTCGAGCTCGTGGTGCCGCTCGCGCCGGGGCACGTCGTCATGCGGGTGTACGAGCGCGGGGTCGGCGAGACCCGGTCGTGCGGCACCGGCGCTGCCGCGGCGGCGCTGGCCGCACGCGCGTGGGCCGTCGCCGGCGGCGGTGAGCCGGACGAGGAGTGGCGCGTTGACGTCCCGGGCGGCACGGTCTGGGTGCGGGTGCTCGGCCCGCGCGTCGAGCTGGTCGGCCCGGCCGTGCTCGTGGCGGACGGCGTCGCCACCCGCTGAGCACGTTCAGGGGGCGAGCACCTGCAGCACCCGAAACCCCTTGTCGGAAGCGAACCTGGTCGCGGGCCAGCCCTGGTCGGTCAGCCAGGTCTGCAGCGAGTCCGAGCCGAGGTTGCGTTGCACCACGAGGTACGCCGGCGCGCCCGGCGCGAGGCGGGGCAGCCACTGCAGCAGCATCACGTGCAGGGCCGGCTTGCCCACCCGGATCGGGGGGTTGCTCCACAGCGCGGCGAACCGCACCTCGGCCGGGACGTCGTCGGGCCGCGATGCCATCACGTTGGCGAGGTCGAGGTCAGAGGCGTTGCGCCGCACCAGGTCCAGTGCCCGCTCGTTGACGTCGACCGCCCAGACGCGGGCGCCGGGGGAGCGCAGTCCGAGTGTCAGCGACAGCGGTCCCCACCCGCAGCCGAGGTCGAGCAGGTCACCCTCGGCGGGCGGCGGCGGAACGTGGCGCAGCAGGACGGCGGTGCCGTGGTCGACCCGGTCGGGGCTGAACACCCCGCGCGCCGTGTGCACCGAGAGGGAGCGCCCGGCGAGCGAGACCTCGAGCGGACGCAGGTCGGCCACGCTCGCGGGCTCGGCGGTGAAGTAGTGGTCGGGCACGGCGCCATCCTTGCAGCGCCGTTCAGTCGCGCACGACGCCGACGGTCAGCGGCCCCTCCGGCAGCACGCCCACCCGGATGCCGTAGCGGGGCAGGGCGGCGCGGACGGCGGCCGAGATGTCAGCGACCGGCACGAGCTGGGCGCCCACGACCACGTCGTCCGGCAAAGTGCTGTGCAGGCCGACCGCGGCGCGGGCCAGGATGCGACCGAGCACCTGGGCCTGCCACTGGTCCTGGGCGGACGGCGAGTCGATCAGGTCGCGCGGGGTCCGCGCGGCGGCCAGCAGCTCGGCGAACTCGCCGTCCGGCACGCCGTCGCCGCACTGCGCCGCGCAGATGATCAGGCCACCCTCGCGAACGACTCGGTCGGCGGCGCTCATCCCCTTGACCGCCTGGTAGAGGTTGCGGTCCAGCGGGCTGCCCGCGTTGGAGGTGACGACGACGTCGAACGGCTCGTCGAGCTCGATGACGCTGGTGCGCTGGACGAACGCGCAGGCCTCGCGGTGCGTCGTGGGCAACGGTCCGGCGAACACCGCCGTCACCTCGCGCGCGGCGTTGATCGTCACGTCGACCGACAGCGTGGGCGGCGCCAGCTCGACCGCAGCACGGACGAACTCGTGCACCGGGTTGCCGTCCAGCACCGTCCACGTCGCTGCCGGGTCGGCGATGCGGGCGGGGGAGTGCGCCTCGAGCACCGTCGAGGTGGCGGCCAGCCCCGGGCACACCGCCTTGGGTCCGCCCGAGTACCCGGCGAAGAAGTGCGGCTCGACGAACCCCGTGACCACCCTGGTGGGGCAGTCCAGGTACGCGCGGTCGATGAGCACGGGGACGTCGTCCACCGTGCCCACCTCGGCGTGCGCCGCGGTGTCGGTGGCGTCGTGGTCGTGCACGCCGAACCGGTCGACGAGGTCATCGCCGACCAGGTCGCGCATCTCGGCGTCGGTCGCCTGCCGGTGGGTGCCGGTGGCGCACAGCAGCCGTAGCCGCTCGTCGGCGACGCCCGCCCGGGCCAGCGCCTCGAGGACGGCCGGCAGCACCACCCGGTGCGGGAAGGGCCGGGTCAGGTCGGGGAAGACCACCGCCACCGGCCCGTCCGGTAACGGCAGCAGCGGTGCGAGCGCCGCCTCGACGGCCGCGACGACGTCAGCGTGGGCGGCGACGAGGCCCGGCAGCTCGACGGGCGCGAGCACCGTGGCGTCCGGTGGCAGGTCGACCAGGACGCCGTCGCGTCCGTAGGCGATCCGCACCGGTCGCCACGGCGACCCGCTGCTCACGACGACCTCACGGCACCATCCAGCCCAGCACCGGGGTCGACTGCAGGTAGACGAGCACGCACATGAAGGCGAGGAACCCGATGCTCCAACCGATGACCTTGCGGAACAGGTCACCCTCACGCCCGCTCATCCCCACCGCGGCACAGGCGATCGCAAGGTTCTGGGGCGAGATCATCTTGCCCAGGACCCCGCCGGAGGAGTTCGACGCCGCCATCAGCACCGGCTCGAGCCCGGCCTTGCCGGCAGCAGTCACCTGCAGCGCGCCGAACAGGGAGTTGGACGACGTGTCGGACCCGGTGACCGCGACCCCGAGCCACCCGAGGACGGGGGAGATGAGAGCGAAGGCCGCCCCGGCCCCGGCCATCCACGCACCGAGCGTCGCGGTCTGTCCCGAGCTGTTCATCACGTAGGCCAGGCCCAGGACGGCCATGACCGTGACGATGGCGGTGGCCAGCTGGCGGTACGTCGCGGCGTAGGCCCGTGCCGCGGCTCCGGGCTTGATCCCGATCACCGGGATGGTGATCAGACCCGCGATGACCATCAGCGTGCCGGCTGCAGCCAGCCAGTTGAACTTGAACGTGGGCAGCGCCGACGCCTTGCCACTCGCGGTCTGCAGGTCCAGGCCCGGCCAGGTGAAGAGCTTGGTCACCGAGTCGAGGGCGTCCTTGACGGCCGGGATCTGGGCCACGACGAACACGGCGATGATGATCAGGTAAGGCGCGTACGCCCGCATGACGTCGGCCCGTGAGTCCACGATCCCGGCGTCGCGAGCGGCGAGCTCGGCCACCGTGCCCGAGCCGGGACCGACCGGGTGGTCGCCGCCGGCGGCCGGAACACCGCGGGTGCCGCGGCCCGAGCCCGTGCTGGTCGAGCCCGTGCTGGTCGAGCCGCCGCCGACGGACACCGTCTCCGGTGCCTCGGTGTAGGTCTGGGCCGGCTGCCACACGCGCAGCACCAGCACCACGGCGACGGCGGAGGCTAGTGCGGCCACGATGTCGGTCAGCGGCACCGACAGGAAATTCGACGTGAGGTACTGGGCGACGGCGAAGACCACGCCGCACACCAGCGTCGCCGGAAGGGTCTGCCGCACACCGCGTCCGCGGTCGATGATGAACACCAGCGCCATCGGCACGAAGACGCCGAGCAGCGGGGTCTGGCGGCCGACCATCGAGCCGAGGTCCTGCTGCGGCAGCCCGGACACCGTCGCGAGCGTGGTGATCGGCACGGCGAGCGCGCCGAACGCGACCGGCGCGGTGTTGGCGACCAGGGCCACGGTCGCGGCCTTGATCGGCTTGAAGCCCAGCGCGATCAGCATGACGCTGGTGATCGCGACCGGGGTGCCGAACCCGGCCAGCGCCTCGAGCAGCGCGCCGAATGAGAACGCGATGATGACGCCCTGGATCCGCTGGTCGTCGCTGATCGTGCCGAACGAGCGGCGCAGCACGTCGAAGTGCCCCGTCACGACGGTCATGTTGTAGACCCAGATCGCGTTGATGACGATCCACAGGATCGGGAAGAAGCCGAACGCCGCGCCCTCGGTGCCGGCGAGCAGCACCTGGCCGATCGGCATCGAGTAGACGAGCACCGCCACGGCGACGGCGACCGTGAGCGAGATCAGGGCCGCCACCCAGGCCCGCAGGCGCAGGGCCCCGAGCATGATGAACAGGGTCAGCAGGGGGAGCGCGGCGAAGATCGACGTCAGCGCCAGTGAACCGCCGATCGAGTCGAGCACGGGTCTGTACACGGGGTACCTCGTTCCTCGTTCGTCCGCCGACGGCGTCGGCAGCGGGCAGTGCAGGATCAGGCGTTCAGGCCCGGTCGGTCAGGTGCGCGGCTCCCACCCCCCGGATGGACGCGTCGAGGACCTCGACCGTGTGGGCTGTGGCGATGCTGGTGCCGCTGCGGCGCAACGCATCCGTGACCTGCAGCAGGCAGCCGGGGTTCGCGGTGACCAGCAGCGTGGCCCCGGTCGCGGCAACGTTCTGCGCCTTGCGGTCACCGAGCTCGCGCGCGGGGCCGGGGTTGATGAGGTTGTAGACCCCGGCGCTGCCGCAGCAGATCGAGCCCTCGGCGATCTCGCGCACCTCGACACCCGGGACGGCGCGCAGCAGCTCGCGCGGCGGTGTCCGCACCCCTTGCGCGTGGGCCAGGTGGCAGGCGTCGTGGTAGGCCACGGTGACGTCGACGCGGTGCCGCTCGGCGACCGGCCCGAGCTCGACCAGCAGCTCGGTGACGTCGCGCACCTTCGCGCTGAACGCCGCGGCCCGCTTCGCGTACGCCGGGTCGTCGGCGAGCAGCTCCTCGTACTCTTTCATCGTCGAGCCGCAGCCGGCCGAGTTGACGACGACGTGCTCGACCTCGGCGGTCTCGAACGCCTCGATGAGCTTGCGCGCGAACCCCTGGGCCTCGGCGCGCCGGCCGTTGTGCGCGCTCAGGGCGCCGCAGCATGCCTGGGTCTGCGGCACGACGACGTCGCAGCCCTCGGCGCTGAGCACCCGCGCCGTCGCGGCGTTGACGCCGGGGAAGAACTCGCGCTGCACACAGCCGGTGAGCATGCCGACGACGGCCCGCCGGGGACCGCGTGAAGGCACCAGGGCCGGCAGGCGGACGTCGTCGACGACGGGCGGGGCGACGGACTCCATCGTCGCTAGCGTGGGTGAGATCCGTTCGAGGATCCCGCTGCGGCGCACCAGCTTCTGGGCGCCGGAACGCTGGTAGGCCTTCAGCGGCAGGCGCAGGGCGTGCAGGCGGCGCGGGTAGGGGAAGACGGCGAAGATGGCCTCGCGCAGCAGCCGCTGCGAGCGCGGTCGCTCGAAGCGTCGCTCGATCTGCGAGCGGGTCGCCTCGACCAGCTTGTCGTACTGCACGCCCGACGGGCAGGCGGTGACGCAGGCCATGCAGCCCAGGCACGCGTCGATGTGACCGACCATCGCGTCGGTGAGCGGCTCACCGTTCGAGGCCTGGTCCATCAGGTGGATCCGCCCGCGGGGGCTGTCCATCTCCTCGCCCCACAGGACGTACGTCGGGCAGGTGGGAAGGCAGAAACCGCAGTGCACGCAGTCGTCGATCAGCTCCTGCGAGGGCGGGTGGTCGCCGTCGAACGCCGGGCTGACGGCGCGCCCTGACGGCCGGCCGATGCCGGGCAGCCCCAGGGGAGTGGGCTCGGTGGTGCTGGTCATCAGATCCCTCCGACGAAGCGTCCGGGGGCCAACCGGCCCTGCGGGTCGAACTGGTCCTTGACGCGACGCATGAGGTCGATGCCGTCCACCGGTCCCCATCCGTCGACCTGGCCGTGCACCGCGGGCGCGGCCTGCAGCAGCACGGCGCTGCCGCCGGCGCACGCGGCGCGCAGGTCACGCAGCAGCGTGGCGACGGTCTCGGCGCCCGTGCCGGAGGGCGCGCTGAGGTGCAGGACGCCGACGCCGGCGCTGCCCCGCACCTGCAGGGGCACGCCGC
>JACMOY010000279.1 GCA_014377795.1 Actinomycetota bacterium
CCGGCCACCCGGCGCCCTCCCGGCGGGCCCCCTTCGCCACCGTGGCGGCCCCCGTCGGGTTGCTCCTGCTGGTCGCGGTCGCGGCGGGGTGCGCACACGGTCTGGCGCGGACCGTCGCACCCGCCGCGGCCGGGTCGGCCGCGGCCGCCCTGCTGCTGCTGTCCGGGGTGCGGTACGCCGCCCCCGACCTGGCGCGCGACCTGCCCGACGTCGCGCCCGCACTGACCACGGGGGCGACGCCCGCCTGCGCGTTCGCCGCCTTCGTCGCGCTCGGCCTGGGGGTGGTGGCGGCGCCCGGACCCACGGGGTCGGTGCGCGGGCTCGGTCGCGCGGCCGGCGCGTGCTGCGTGCTGGGCCCGACCGCGGCAGCGGTGGTAGCCGCCGCTGACGCCGGGGCGGGCTACGGCCTCGCGCTGGCCTCGACCGCGATCGGGGTGCTGCTCGTCACCGTCTGGGGACTGGCCCTGGCACTGGCCCTGCGCCGCGGCTGAGGCCGCGGGTCAGTCAGTCGCGGGTGCGGGCCCGCTGCTCGCGCAGGTCGATCTGCCGGTCGTCGGCCGACGATGGGGCGGCCGACGAATCGGCAACCGATGCCTCGGCAGACGGCTGGGCAGGCGGCCCGGCGACCGACGCCTGGGCAGGCGGCTCGGGCGGGCCGTCCGGGGCCGTTCCGCGCACGCGCTCACGGGCGGCGCCGGCGACTTCGACGGTCTTCTCCCGTGCCGCCGACGCGGCCTCCGTCGTCCGGTCGCGCGCGGTCTGCACCAGCTGCTCGCCCTGCGGGGTCAGCAGGTCACGACCCTCGCGGCGGGCCGGCACGGCCACCAGGGCGACGACGGCCAGCGCCAGAGCGAGGGCGACGAGCATCCCGACGATCACTGTGGTCATGGCACCACCGTGCCCGAACTGAACCGTTCGCGCAGCCTCGACCCGCCGCTGGGCGCGCGCGGCGCCCGAACGGGCACCCTCTCGTCGGCTCCGCGCGCGCACGGTGACCGGGGCGCGTACGGTCGCCGCATGGCCGAGGCGTGGGGGGGCGGGAGCCCTTCTGCGGCGCCCGGGCCCGGTCCGACCCCGGTAGCGGACCTGCTGCAGAGCCTGGAATTCGTGCTGGAGTCCGCGGCCGTAGGCTACTGGGACCTCGATGTCACCACGGACACGATGAACCGGTCCCTGGCGCACGACCAGAGCTTCGGGTACGCCGAGCTGCTGTCGCACTGGTCCTACGAGACGTTCCTGGCGCACGTGCACCCGCAGGACCGCGACCGCGTGGCCGACTCGTTCGCGGCCGCCCTGCACGGCCGCGGCAAGTACCACGTCGAGTTCCGGGTGGTGTGGCCGGACGGCAGCCTGCACTGGCTGCTGTCGCGGGGTCGGTCACTGCATGGTCCGGACGGTCGTGCCGTGCGCGTGGCGGGCATCGTCTGCGACATCACCGACGCCAAGATGCTCGAGCTCGCGGCGCACGAGACCGCGAGTCGGTTCGCCAGCGTGGTGGACTCGATGGCCGACGCGGTCGTGTGCTCGACACCCGAGGGCGTGATCACCGGCTGGAACCGCGCCGCCGAAAAGCTGTTCGGTTGGCGCGCCGACGAGGTGATCGGGCTCAGCGTCACCCTGCTGCTGCCGCCGGACCGCACCCACGAAGCGCGCGGACTGCCCGAAGGCATGACGGGGTCACAACCGGTCGGCGAGGTCGAAGTGGTGCGCCGGCGCCGGGACGGCTCGCTCGTCGAGGTCAGCGTCGTGTGGTCACCGTGGCGCGACGCGCAGGGCGACGTCGTCGAGATGATCGCGCTGGCCCGGGACATCACCGAGCGCCGCCGGATGGAGCGGGCGCTGCAGCACCAGGCGACCCACGACGCGCTCACCGGCCTGCCCAACCGGGCCCTGCTCGCCGACCGGCTCGACCAAGCGCTGGCCGCGGCGAGCCGCAGCGGTGGGCCGCTCGCCGTCCTGGTGCTCGACCTGGACGACTTCAAGGTGGTCAACGACGCCGCCGGGCACGCCGTCGGCGACCTGCTGCTCGTCGAGACGGCGCAGCGGCTGGGGTCGGCGCTGCGCCCCGGCGACACCGTCGCGCGCTTCGGCGGCGACGAGTTCGTCGTCATCTGCACGGACGCCGATGCGGACGCCGCCGCGGCCGTGGCCGAGCGGCTGCACGAGGCGCTGGGTCCGGCGATGGAGGTCGAGGGTCAGCGCCACCACGTGACGGCCAGCATCGGCATCGCCCTGTCCCCACCCCTTCGGGGTGAGGACCTGATGCGGTCGGCGGACGTCGCGATGTCCGACGCCAAGTCCACCGGCCGGGCCCGCTCGAGGCTGTTCGAGAGCCCGATGGCCGAGCGCGCCCAGTCCCAGCTCGAGCTGTCGTTGCAGCTGCGCGAGGCGGTCACGACCGGTGCGCTGGAGCTGCACTACCAACCCGTGGTCGACCTCACGACCGGCGAGATGACCGGGGTCGAGGCGCTGACCCGCTGGAACCGACCCGGCCGGACGCCGGTGCCTCCGTCGGTCTTCATCGCCGTCGCCGAGCAGACCGGCCTGATCACCGCCCTCGACCGGTGGGTGATCGACCAGGCTTGCCGCGACGGGGCAGCGATGGTCGCCAGCGGTCTGCTCAGCGACCGCGCACACGTCGCGGTCAACGTCGGGGTGCGTGACGTGTGCGACGCCCTCGTGGTTTCGATGGTCGTCAGCTCGGTCGCTGCCGCAGGCCCGGGTTTCGGCTACGAGCGGCTGGTGGTCGAGGTCACCGAGACCGCGATGATGAACGACTCGGACGCCGCCCAGCAGGCGCTGCAGGAGCTGCGTGACCTCGGCGTGGGGGTCGCGCTGGACGACTTCGGCACCGGCTACTCCTCACTGACCCACCTGCAGCGGTTGCCGATCAACGTGCTGAAGATCGACGCGAGCTTCGTGCGGCAGATCACCGAGCAGGCGCACCACCTGGCCATCACGAGGTCGCTCGTCGACCTCGCGACGGCCCTCGGCATCCGTACCGTGGCCGAGGGGGTCGAGACCCGCGAACAGCTGCACCTGCTGCAGCGCCTGGGATGCGCGGCGGGGCAGGGGTGGCTGTGGAGCCGGGCCGTCCCGCTGGCCGAGCTTGGCGAGATGCTGCAAGCGTTGCCGCAGGGGCGTTTCGACGTCTCGTGAGGCGGGGGCGGTTCAGGCCGGGGTGGCCTCGCGCAACCGCTGGCTGATCACCGTCGTGACGCCGTCGCCACGCATCGTCACGCCGTACAGCGCGTCGGCGACCTCCATCGTGCGCTTCTGGTGGGTGATGACGATCAGCTGGCTGGACTCCCGAAGCTCTTCCATGATCACGATCAACCGGCCCAGGTTGGTGTCGTCCAGCGCCGCCTCGACCTCGTCCAGGACGTAGAACGGGCTCGGCCTGGCCTTGAAGATCGCCACCAGCAGGGCCACCGCGGTCAGCGACCGCTCGCCACCGGACAGCAGCGAGAGCCGCTTGACCTTCTTGCCCGGTGGGCGCGCCTCGACCTCGATGCCCGTGGTCAGCATGTCGCCGGGTTCGGTCAGTACCAGCCGCCCCTCACCGCCGGGGAACAGCCGCGCGAAGACGCGCTCGAACTGCGCGGCGGTGTCGTGGTAGGCGGCGGTGAAGACCTGCTCGACGCGCTCGTCGACCTCGCGGATGATGCCCATCAGGTCGGTGCGGCTGCGGCCGAGGTCGGCCAGCTGCTCGGTCAGGAACCGGTGCCGCTCCTCCAGCGCCGCGTACTCCTCGAGCGCGAGCGGGTTGACGCGGCCCAGCAGGGCCAGCGCCCGCTCGGCCCTGCGCAGCCGCTTCTCCTGCTCCTCGCGCACGTACGGCGTCGCCGCACGGTCGGGCTCGGCCTCCTCGCCCGGCACCGGCACCGACGGCGGCACCGGCTGGCGCGGCCCGTACTCGGCCAGCAGCACCTCGGGGTCGATCCCCAGCTCGTCCACGGCCCGCGCCTGCAGCGCCTCGACCCGCAGGCGCTGCTGGGTGCGGGCCACCTCGTCGCGGTGCACGGTGTCGGTCAGCTCGCGCAGCTCGTCCTCCAGGGTGCGCACCCGGGTGCGGGCCGTCGTCAGCCCCGCTTCGCGCTCGACCCGCCCGGACTCGGCGGCGTCGCGCCCGGCGCCCGCCGTGGCCAACGTGACCTCGAGCAGGGTCAGGGCGTACGACGAGCCCACCTGCACGGCCCGGGCGACCTGCGCCTCGCGCCGGCGACGCTCCTGGCGGGCCGCGGCGCGCTCGCGCGAGGCGAGCTCGTCGCGGGCGGCGCGCTCGTGGCCGTCCGCGCGCCCGGCCAGGGCGCGGGCGCGCTCCTCGCCGGTGCGCAGGGTGAGCCGGTCGTCGGTCTCGGTCGCGCGCGCCGAGGCGGCCTCGGCGTCGAGCCGGTCGCGGTCCACGGTCGAGGGCTCGGTGTCGGGACTCTCGGGGCGGCCGTCGGGGCTGTCGTCGGCGCTCGGCCGCTGCGCCGCCTCGAGCCGCTGCTCGGGCTCGGTGCGGGCCAACCGGTCGGTGGCCAGGGCCTGCTCGGCGGCCTCGGCGGAGCGGCGCAGCCGGTCGGCCTCGGCGTGCGCCGAGCGCACGGCCGCGCCCAGTGCGCCGAGCCGCTCAGCGACAGCGGCGTGCTGGGCGTCGGAGTCGTGCAGCTCGTCCAGGGCGCTCTCGACCCGGGCGCGAGCCTGCTCGGCGCGCTCGAGGGCACCGACCAGCGCGAAGCGGGCCTGCTCGACCTGGTGGGCGGCTCGGCCGCCCGACTCGACGGCCTCGTCGGCGGGGGGCTGCACCCCGATCAGGGTCGGGGCGGAGGGCGGGCCGCCGCGGGGGGGCCCCCGCCC
>JACMOY010000280.1 GCA_014377795.1 Actinomycetota bacterium
GGCGCGGACCTCTACTACGAAGCCAGCGTCGCCGGCGCGATCCCGCTGCTGCGTCCGCTGCGCGAGTCGCTGGCCGGCGACCAGATCACCCGCGTGACGGGCATCGTCAACGGCACGACCAACTTCGTGCTGACCCGGATGGACGAGACCGGCGCCGGCTTCGGCGACGCGCTCGACGAGGCCACCGCGCTGGGCTACGCCGAGGCCGACCCGACCGCCGACGTCGAGGGGTTCGACGCCGCGGCCAAGGCGGCCATCCTGGCCGGCCTGGCCTTCCACACCCGCGTCGTCGCCGCCGACGTGCACCGCGAGGGCATCACCGAGGTGACGGCCGCCGACGTCGCCAGCGCCCAGGCGATGGGCTGCGTGGTCAAGCTGCTCGCCATCGCCGAGAAGGACGGCGACGCGGTCAGCGTCCGCGTCCACCCGGCGATGATCCCGCGCTCGCACCCGCTGGGCAGCGTGCGCGAGGCGTACAACGCGGTGTTCGTCGAGGCAGCGAGCGCCGGGCGGCTGATGTTCTACGGCCCTGGTGCGGGTGGTTCCCCCACGGCCAGCGCGGTGCTCGGTGACCTCGTCGCCGTCGCCCGCAACGCGCTGTCCGGGGCGCGCGGCGCCGGCGCCTCGGACTACGCCGAGCTGCGCGTGCGGCCGATGGGCGAGGTCGTCACGCGTTACCACATCAGCCTCGACGTCGCCGACAAGGCCGGCGTGCTGATGGCGGTGGCCTCGGCCTTCGCCGACCACGACGTCTCGATCCGCACCGTCCGCCAGGAGGGGCACGGCGACGACGCCAGCCTGGTCGTGGTCACCCACACCGCCACCGACGCCTCGCTGCAGGCCGTCGTCGAGCAGCTGCGCGGGCTCGACAGCGTGCGCGCCGTCGCTTCGGTGATGCGCGTCGAGGGCCAGGGCGCACCATGAGTCCGGACCTGTCCACCGACCGAGGCGAGGCGCAGCCATGACGCTCACCACCGGCACCCCCTCCACCGCCTGGGCCGGCTGGCGCGGGCTCATCGAGCAGTACCGCGATCGGCTGCCGGTCACGGCCTCGACGCCCGTCGTCACCCTGCTCGAGGGCGCCACGCCGCTGGTCTACGCCTGCGTGCTGTCCGAGCTGGTCGGCGCCCAGGTGTGGCTCAAGGTCGAGGGCGCCAACCCGACCGGGTCGTTCAAGGACCGCGGGATGACGATGGCGATCAGCAAGGCGGTGGAGGCCGGCAGCAAGGCCGTCATCTGCGCGAGCACCGGCAACACCAGCGCGTCGGCCGCGGCGTACGCCGCCAAGGGCGGGCTGACCTGCGCGGTGCTGGTGCCCGAGGGCAAGATCGCCCTCGGCAAGCTCGCCCAGGCGCTGGTGCACGGGGCGAAGCTGCTGCAGGTGCAGGGCAACTTCGACGACTGCCTGGACCTGTGCCGGGCGCTGTCCGAGGACTACCCGACGACGCTGGTGAACTCGGTCAACCCCGACCGCATCGACGGCCAGAAGACCGCGGCCTTCGAGGTCTGCGACGCGCTCGGCGACGCCCCCGACGTGCACTGCCTGCCGGTCGGCAACGCCGGCAACATCACGGCGTACTGGAAGGGCTACGGCGAGTACGCCGCCGACGGGACCACCACGCGCCGCCCGCGGATGCTGGGCTTCCAGGCGGCCGGCGCCGCACCCATCGTGACCGGCGTGCGGGTGCCGTCGCCGCAGACCATCGCGACCGCCATCCGGATCGGCAACCCCGCCTCGTGGCAGCAGGCGCTGGCCGCCCGGGACGAGAGCGGCGGCGACATCGCGTCGGTCACCGACCGCCAGATCCTGTCGGCCTACCGACTGCTCGCGGCCAGGGAGGGCGTGTTCGTCGAGCCGGCGTCCGCCGCCAGCGTCGCCGGTCTGCTGCAGGCGCACGCCGCCGGTCTCGTCCACCCCGGCGAGAAGGTCGTCTGCACCGTGACGGGGAACGGGCTCAAGGACCCTGAATGGGCGATCTCCGGGGCGCCCAAGCCGGTGACGGTGGCCAACTCCGTCGAGGCCGCAGCCGCCGCGCTCGGTCTGCACTAGGTGCGGGCCTACCTCGACCTGCTCCGCCGCGAGCAGGACTTCCGGCGTGCCTACGTCGCCCAGCTCATCGCGCTGGGCGGTGACTGGTTCGCGGTCATCCCGCTGCTCATCCTGCTGCCCGAGCTCACCGGGACCGGTGTCTACGGGGCTCTGGTCCTCGCGACCGACACGCTCGTGTTCGCGCTCGTCGCGCCGTACGCCGGGACGGTCGTCGACCGGCTCGACCGCCGGCGCGTGCTGGTGGCGTCGAACGCCGTCGCCGGGATCGCCGCGCTGCTGCTGGTGCTGGTGCGCACGGAGGCCACGGCCTGGATCGCGCTGCTGGCGATCGGCATCGTCGCCTCGGCCAAGGCGTTCAGTCAACCTGCCTCCACTGCAGCACTTCCCAACCTGGTCGACCCCGAGGACCTCGCGCTCGCGAGCGTCCTGAACGGCGCGTCATGGGGGACGATGCTCGCGGTCGGGGCGGCCCTCGGTGGCATCGTGGCGGGCACCCTGGGCACCACCGTCTGCTTCGTCCTGGACGCCGTGCTGCTGCTCATCGCGTCGGCCCTCGTCGCCTCCACGACCCGGCCGTTCTCCGACCCCTCGCTGCCGCCCCGCGCGCGCCGCCCTGCGCGGGTCGACCTGGCCGAGGCGCTGACCTACGCCCGCCGCGAGCGGCGCGTCCTGGCGCTGATCACCTGCAAGAGCGGACCGGCGTTCGGCAACGGCGCGCTGTCGCTGTTCCCGCTGTACGGCGCGGTGGCCTTCGGCCTCGGCCCGCTGGGCATCGGACTGATGTACAGCGCCCGTGGCGTCGGTGCGCCGATCGGCCCGCTCCTGCTGCGGCGCCGGGCGCCCGACCCGGCCCGCCTGTACGGCGTGCTGGCCGGGTCGATGGCGGTGTTCGGCGTCAGCTACCTGCTGCTCGGCGTCGCCGACAGGTTCTGGGCCGTGCTGGTCCTGCTTGCCGTGGCGCACGCCGGTGGCGGTGCCAACTGGATCCTGTCGACCTACGGCCTGCAGACCGTCGTGCCGGACGCGCTGCGCGGGCGGGTGTTCAGCGCCGACTACACCCTGGCCACACTGATCATCGCGGGGAGCCAGGTCGGCTTCGGACTGCTGTCCGAGGTCCTGCCCTCGCGCGACCTGCTCGCACTCTCAGGAGGACTCGTGCTCACCTACGCCGGGATCTGGTGGCTGGCGACCCGTCGGCTGCGCGCACCGTCCGCGACGGTCCTGTAGATGGCGTCGTTCCGGGGTGGGGCCGTGCGGGTGCGCGTCCCGGCCACGAGCGCCAACCTCGGACCCGGGTTCGACTCAGCCGGGCTGGCGCTGGCCCTGCACGACGACGTCGTCGTACGCGTGACGGACTCCGGTCTGTCGGTCGACGTCGCCGGCCAGGGTGCCGACGCGGTCGCCCGTGGCGAGGACAACCTGGTGGTGTCCTCGCTGCGCGCCGCCTTCGACCGGCTCGGCGGGCAGCCGCGCGGGCTGCAGGTCGTCTGCGCCAACCGCATCCCCCACGCCCGCGGGCTCGGGTCGAGCTCGGCGGCGATCGTGGCAGCCGTCGTCGCGGCTCGGGCCCTGGTGCTCGGCGGCGAGCAGCTGCTCGACGACGACGGGTGCCTGCAGCTGGCGAACGCCTTGGAGGGCCACCCCGACAACGTCGCCGCCTGCCTGCGTGGCGGGGCGACGTTCGCGTGGGAGCACGACGGGGTCGCCGGCGTCGTCCGTCACGACCTGCACCCCGAGCTTGCTCCGGTCGTGTTCGTGCCTTCCTCGACCTCCTCCACCAAGGCGGTCCGCGGTCTGCTCCCGGCCACCGTCCCGTACGCCGATGCGGTCCTGAACGCCTCGCGGGCAGCACTTCTCGCGCACGCCCTCGTGAGCGCCCCCGAACTGCTGCACACGGCCACCGAGGACCGGCTGCACCAGCAGTACCGCGCCCCGGCCATGCCCGCGACGGCGGCGCTGGTCGCCGAGCTGCGCGCGCAGGGGATCGCGGCCGTCGTCAGCGGCGCCGGTCCGAGCGTCCTGGCGCTGGTCACGCGCACGGCCCGGGCCGCGCTCGCCGAGGCGCGCGACGGCTGGACGGTGCTGGCCCTGGACGTGGAACCCGTCGGCGCGGCCGTGGTCCCGCTGTCCTGTGCGCTTCGCCGAGTCCTGAGCCCTGACCGCTGGGCGCTGATCGCGCGGCCCAGACCGCTGCGCGGGGGAACACGCCGGCGGGGGGTGTTGTTGTGCGGGCGGCAAGGCCTGGTTACGCTAGACATGCACCAGTCGCCCCCTCCAGGGCCCGCGCACTCGCGCCGCGACGACCACCTTCGTCGCAACCGCCCTCGCCCGCACCGTCTCTCGACGAGACCGCTGCGACCTGGGTGGGCGGGCCGGCACGGCAGCGGGGCGACGGTCCACGATCACCTCGTCGTTCGGCGAGGCCCCACCGGACTGTCACGCACGTGGCGGACCGGCTGCACCTACTGCCACACCGCGACCGCGGTCGGGCAGCCCACCGGGAGGAACCTCCTTGACCGACACCACCGACCTGCTCGAGGCCGGCGCCAGCGCGCCAGCCGGACAGGACGACGCCACGACCACGGGGACGCCGGCCGCTGCGCCGCGCACCCGTCGCCGCGCCACCAGCGGCGGCCTCGCCGCCCTGGTGCTCCCCGAGCTGCAGGCCATGGCCGGCGAGCTGGGCATCACCGGCGTCGGACGGCTGCGCAAGAGCCAGCTGATCGAGGCCATCCAGGCTGCGCAGAGCGCCAACGGCGCGCCGGCCGTCAGCACCCCGGCCGTCAGCACCCCGGCCGTCAGCACCCCGGCCGTCGAGCGCACCACCGCCGCCCCGCCCCCGTCGGCGGCGCCCGTGCGGGGCGCGGCCTCTCCCCCGCCGCC
>JACMOY010000281.1 GCA_014377795.1 Actinomycetota bacterium
CGGTGCAGCTGGTAGAGGTCGATGACGTCGGTGCCCAGCCGCTGCAGCGACGCCTCGACGGCCGACCGCACGTGCTCGGGACGCCCGTCGCGCTCGACCGGGTGACCAGCGCCCTCGGTGACCAGGCCGACCTTGGTCGCCAGCGTGACCTCGTCGCGGCGACCGGCCAGGGCCCGCCCTACGAGGGTCTCGTTGTGGAAGGGGCCGTACACGTCGGCGGTGTCGATCAGGGTCACGCCGGCGTCGATCGCCGCGTGGATCAACGCGACCGAGCGGTCGTCGTCCCGCTCGGCGGGGGTGTAGGCCCACGACATGCCCATGCAGCCCAGGCCGATCGCCCCGACCTGCGGGCCGCCTCGCCACAGCGTCCTGCGCGTGATCCCTGCGGGCGTGCTTGCCGACTCCGTCATGGGAGGACCGTATGGGCTGGGCGCGTCATGGGCACGTGCGGGATCCCGTCCTCGACGAACGCCGGGCCGCTGACCGCGAAGCCGAACCGCTCGTACCAGTGCCGCAGGTGGCTCTGCGCGTCGAGCACGAGCACGCGGCCGGCCGACGCGACCAGCGCGTGCCCGACCAGCGCCCCCGCGAGCCCCCGCCCGCGCGCGTCCAGACGGGTGCACACACGGCCGATCCGACGTCCGCCGCCGGGCTCGTCGAGCACCCGCAGGTACGCGGTGGGGCCGGCGGCGTCGTCCAGCCACAGGTGGCGGGTGGCCGGCTCGGTGTCGCGCCCGTCGAGCTCGGGGTAGGGGCAGCGCTGCTCGACGACGAACACGTCGACGCGCAACCGCAGCATCGCGTAGGCGGTGGTCGCGTCGATCCGGTCCCAGGCCGCGACCCGGATGCCCTGCGCGCTGCTCACCCGGCCATGGTGACCGATCCGTGGCGTTCCTGCGTCACCCGTTCAGGTCAGCCCTCGCCCTGCCGATGCACCCCGGTGAGCGCCACCCCACCGGGCGGCGCAGGACGTCGTGGGGGACTGCATGCGCACGGTGGGCTTGGCGATGGTGGCTGCACTGGCCCTGAGCACCGGGTGCCAGTCCGCGCCCCCGCAGTCCGCCGCGCCGGTCGCCGTCGTCAGCGGTCCGTCGTGGGCCCCGGCCCCGGTCAAGGTCGGCGGGGTGAGCGCGGTCGCGACGACGTCCGGGCAGACGTTCGCGCTGCACACCCGCAGCGGCGACGTCACGTTCGTGCCCGGCATCAACCTCGGCGCCACCACGCCGGGCCACTACCCCGGCGAGGTCGCGATCGAGGCTGCGGACTACCACCGCTGGTTCGCCCAGATGGGGGCCCTCGGCATCCGGGCCGTGCGGATCTACACGATCCACCGGCCGGCGTTCTACACCGAGCTGCTCGCCTACAACCGCGCGCACCCCGACACACCCCTGTACGTGGTGCAGGGCGTCACCCCGCCGGACGAGACGTACACGACGACCCGCGACCTTTACGCCGCCGGCCCGACCGCGGCCTTCGACGCCGAGACCCGCGACGCCGTCGCCGCGGTGACCGGGCGGCTGCGCCGCGACCCAGTGCGCGGCAGGGCTGACGGCAGCTGGACGGCCGACGTCTCGCCGTACGTGATCAGCTGGATCATCGGTGCCGAGATGGACCCGCCCGCTCTGCGGGCCTCGGACGCGACCAACGCGAAGCGCCCGGCGTTCGCCGGCCGCTACTTCACCAGCGCGGCCGAGGCCACGCCCACCGAACGGTGGCTCACCGCACGAGTCGACTCTCTCGCAACGGCTGTTGCCGCCACCGGCCGGGTTGCGCCCGTGGCGTTCGTCAACTGGCCCACCACCGACCCGCTGCACCATCCCGGTGAGCCGGACGCCGTCGAGGACCTGGTCGGGCTGGACGCGAACCACCTTCGGCCGACGTCCGCCTGGCGCGGCGGGTACTTCGCGAGCTACCACGCCTACCCGTACTACCCCGACTTCCAGCGGCACGACCCGGCGTACCAGAAGGTCACCTACGCCGGCCGCACCGACCCGTACGCCGGCTACCTGACGGCGCTGCGGGGGCACCACGCGACGATGCCCACGATGATCACCGAGTTCGGCGTCCCCTCGTCCATCGGGTCCTCGCACTCGGCCCCGCTCGGCCGCGACCAGGGCGACCACGACGAGCGCGAGGCGATGGCCACAAACGCCCAGCTGCTGCGCGAGATCAAGGCGCTGGGACTGGCCGGTGGCTTCGTGTTCGAGTGGACCGACGAGTGGTTCAAGTTCGCGTGGAACACCAAGCCCCGGCAGCTGCCCGTCGACCGGCGCGCACTGACGCACGACCCGTGGACCAACGAGCAGTGGTTCGGGGTCGTCGGCAGCGACGCGCTGGGCCGGTCGGCGACGACGCGCGTCGCGTCAGCACCTGCCACCGGCTCGGTCGAGATGTCGCACGACCAGTCGTGGGTGTACGCCACGGTCACCACCACGCGACCGCACGCGCCGCTGCAGCTGGCGTTCGACGTCATCCCCGCGGCCGGCGAGCCCGCGACCCTGCCGGACGGGACGACCGCGAGCGGCGGCTCGGACGTCGCGCTCGTGGCCGACGCCCGGGGGGTGCGCCAGTACGTCCGCTCGGACCAGGACGGGCGGCTGCTCGACCGGTCCGGCCTGCGCTCGCCGTCGCCGACGAGGTGGACGCTGGAGGCGCTGACGACGAACCGGCCACTGAGGGTTCCGACCACCGGCCGCGCGTACCCCGAGGAGCACCTGAGCGTCGGCGAGCTGCGCGAGGGCGACTGGACACCCGGGCGAGCCGGATCGGACAGTCGAGCCCAGTACCACCGGTCACCCGACGGCCGAACGCTCAGCCTGCGGCTGCCGTGGGCCTCACTCCTGGTCAGTGACCCGTCCTCGCGCGCTGCACTGGTCATCGGCAGCGCGGGGACCGCGACCACCACAGCCGTGCCGGCACTCACCGTGCGCGCCGTCACCGACGCCGGCCAGGTCAGCGGGTCCTGGACGTGGGACACCTGGAACCGCTCGCTGTCGGCGGAACGACTCAAGGACGGGTCCGGCGACCTTGCCGCGGCCTACCGCGACACCGCCGTCACCCCGCTGGGCTGAGGGCCGACTCCTGGTGCGCCGCGTGCTTACCGGTCTTGGCCGACTCGACGACGAACATCGGCTCGTCGTCGCTGGCCCGGAACTGGTGGCCGGCGAGGGTGAAGTCAGCCGTCCTGCGCTCGACCACCGTGCCCTCGGTCGTGCCCTGCTCGGTGTTCCAGGTCACCTTGCTGCCCTTGCGGATGCTCATGAACCGGACAGTAGTGACGGCCATACGACGGGTCGCGCCCTGACGCGAACG
>JACMOY010000033.1 GCA_014377795.1 Actinomycetota bacterium
CTGGAGGCCAGCGTCGCCTCGGGCGTGCGGGTGGACTCCCCCGACCGGCCCGCGCTGCTCGCCGCGCTGCGCGCCGCCGTCCTGCGTGTCAGCGAGTCGGCAGCCGGCATCGAGGTCGCTGACACCACAGCCGCCCGGGTGGGTGCGCTGGCGTTCGCCGCCGGCATCGAGCTGCACGAGCTGGTCGCCACGGGTGACAGCCTCGAGGACGTCTTCCTGCGCCTGGTCGCGAACGCGGCGTGAGCGACGCCCTGCGGGCCGAGCTGCTCAAGCTCACCACCACCCGCACCTGGTGGGCCATCGCGCTCGTGCTGACGGTGTACGTCGCGCTGATCGCCGTCTTCCTGACGTTCGCCGACGCAGCGGCCCGGCCCAGCACGCTCGGGCGGGCCGCGCCCGACCTCGACCTGCCGGTCACCGTCGCCTCGCTGTACGCCATCGGCGTGGCCGTCGCCTACGTCTTCCCCGCCCTGCTCGGCGTGCTCGTCATCACCACCGAGTACCGCTACCGGACGATCACCCCGACGTTCCTGGCCCAGCCGCTGCGCTCGCGGGTGCTGCTGGCCAAGCTCGCCGTCGCGACGGTGACCGGGGCGCTGTACGGCGTGGCCGCCCTCGCGCTGACCGTCCCCGCCGTCGCCGGTGTGCTCATGGCGACCGGCCACCCGACCAGGCTCGGCAACCCCGGCGTCCAGGCCACCCTGGCCCGCTCGGTGGTGGCGTTCACCCTGTGGGCGGCCGTCGGCGTCGGGGTCGGGATGCTGGTGCGCCACCAGGTGGCGGCGATCGTCGTCGTCGTCGCGACCTCGCAGATCGTCGAACCCCTCTTGCGGGTGGGCCTGGCCGCCTGGTCGGTGACCCGCGGGGTCTCGCGCTACCTGCCCGGGTCTGCGGCCGACGCCCTGACGGGCGCGTCCATCTACACCTCGTCCGGCGGCGCACCGCTGCTCGCACCGTGGGCGGGTGCCCTGACGCTCGTCGGGTACGCGCTGGCGCTGGCGGCCGCGGGCGCCTGGCTCACGGCGCGACGTGACGTCGCCTGAGCCCCGGCTCGCGCCGTCCGGCGAGCCGAAGGGATAACCTCAGGCGCAGCCGGCCATCGAGGGCCGACGTCGGCGCTTGGTCCGCGCCATGAGACGGAAGAGGCGATCACCTCCGTGTCGCAGGAGTCCAGCCACGGCGACTCAGCCCCCAGCCCCCATCCCGCAGCCGACCCGATGGCCGCCTTCGGGCCCAACGAGTGGCTCGTCGACGAGCTGTACCAGAAGTACCAGCAGGACCGGTCGACCGTCGACCGCGCCTGGTGGGACTTCTTCGCCAGCTACGACCCCGACTCGCCCGGTGCCAGCGCCCCGGTCACGGCCCATGCGACCGCCAACGGTGCGGCCGCAACGAGCACGACCACCACCCAAGGTGAGTCGACCCCGGCGACGGGTTCGGCCGGCGCCGGGTCGTCCACCGGCGCCGAGGCCGCTGCGGCCGACGGTGTGCGGCTCGCGGCCGAGCCGGTGCCCCGCACCGACCCCGTCGCAGCCGGTGCGCCGGCCCCCGCTAAGCCGACCCCCGCCGACCCGGCTCCGAACCGGCCCACGGCACCAGCCCCCACGGTGTCCAGCGACGAGACGACCACGACGGCCCTGCGCGGTGCCTCAGCTCGCGTCGTGACGAACATGGAGTCCAGCCTCGGTGTGCCGACGGCGACCAGCGTGCGGGCGATCCCTGCCAAGCTGCTCATCGACAACCGCATCGTGGTCAACAGCCACCTCTCGCGCAGTCGCGGCGGCAAGGTCTCGTTCACGCACCTGATCGGCTTCGCGGTCGTGCGGGCGCTGGCCTCGATGCCCGAGATGAACCAGGCCTACGGCGAGCGCGACGGCAAGCCGGTGCTGCTCACCCCCGGTCACGTCAACCTGGGGCTGGCCATCGACCTGGCCAAGCCCGACGGCACCCGCCAGCTGCTGGTGCCGAGCATCAAGCGCGCCGAGACCATGGACTTCACGCAGTTCTGGACCGCGTACGAGGACGTCGTGCGCCGGGCCCGCGGCGGCAAGCTGGGGGCCGACGGCTTCGCCGGCACCACGATCAGCCTCACCAACCCCGGCACGATCGGGACCAACCACTCGGTGCCGCGGCTGATGGCCGGCCAAGGCACGATCGTCGGCGTCGGCGCGCTCGAGTACCCCGCCGAGTGGCAGGGCGCCAGCGAGGAGACGCTCAACCGCAGCGCCATCTCCAAGACCATCACC
>JACMOY010000282.1 GCA_014377795.1 Actinomycetota bacterium
AGCCCACCCACCTCAGCTGAGGTGGGTGGGGGCGGCGCTCAGATCTCGCAGCCCTGCGGCCCGCAGGCCGCGTCGTCGGTGCCACCGGCCATGACCAGCGTGGGGTGGGACGCCGCCCACGCCTGGTCGAGCACCTGCAGCAGGGCGTCGGCCGGCTGGGCGCCCGACACGCCGTAGGCGCGGTCGATGACGAAGAACGGCACGCCGGTGATGCCGAAGGCCCGCGCCTGCTCCTCGTCGCGGCGCACGTCCTCGGCGTAGGTCTGCCCGGCCAGGGCCGGGGTCACCTCGTCGGCGTCCAGACCCGCCTCGGCGGCCAGCCGGGCGAGCTCGGCGCGGTCACCGACGGCGGCTCCTTGGGTGAAGTAGGCCAGCAGCAGGCGCTCCTTGACGTCGTCCTGCACCCCGCGCAGACCGGCCAGGTGGATCACCTGGTGGGCGTCGAAGGTGTTGGCGGGCGAGGCGAGGTCGAACCGCAGGTCGAGCCCCTCGACCGCGGCGGCGGCCGTCATCTGGTCGAGCATCTCCTGCGCGCGCGGGACGTCGGTGCCGTACTTGACCGCCAGCCGCTCGGCGTACGAGCCCGTCCCGCCCCCGCTCGAGGTGGGGTCGAGCTCGAAGCTCTTCCACTCGACCTCGACCTGGTCGCGGTGCTCGAAGCGGGCCAGCGCGGCCTCGAAGCGGCGCTTGCCGATGTAGCACCACGGGCAGACGACGTCGGACCAGATCTCGACCTTCACCAGGACCTCATTCTCGTGACGGAGGGTGCCGTCGTGCGCAACCCCGCCCGCCCGAGCGACATTCCGAGTCAGGCGGTGCCGTAGTCGGCGGCGGCGATCGCCGCGACGGTCTGCGCGTCGTCGAACCCCTCGGAGCCGGGGATCTGCGGGATGAACCCGACCAGGACGCCGTCACGCATGATCTGCGCCTCGAGGCCCGCGGCGCCGTCGACGTCCCACAGCGCCTCGCGGCCGTCGCCGAGCGGGATCCGGATGCCGAACCGGTACGCGGCCGGTCGCGCCACCCGGGCGATCAGACCACGCTCGACCAGTGCGGCCGCGATGCGGCCGGCTTCGTCTTCTCTCATCGCGACATCGTGCAAGCCGTTCCTGGACGCAACCTGGGAGCGGCGCGGTTCAGCCGGCCTCGGACGGCGCCGCCAGCCCGAGCATCGCCAGGCGCATGGCCACGGCCGCCACCTCGGCGTCGAACTGGTCGGCGAGCTCCTCGAGGGTGCAGCCGAAGTGGACGCCCTCACGCAGCTCCTGGTCCTGCTCGGCGGTCCAGGCCCGGCCCTGCACCACCGCCGTCCGGCTGGCGTCGGGCACCGGCGTCGGCTCGGGATCCGGTGTCGCGACGGGTTCCGGTTCGCGAGCCGGCTCAGCCGGCGGCACGACCTCGGCGCGGGGCCCGCGCATGGCCTCGACCCGCAGCGCCGGGTCGCTCACCGCCCACACCTCACCGGCGGCGGCGTCGAGCCGGGCCAGCGCCGCAAGGGCGACGGCCTTGTCGGCGGTCGGCCAGAACGGGGGCAGCGACTGGCGCAGGAATCCGCCGTAGCGCGCGGTCGCGAGGCGCGAGTCGAGGACGGCGACGACCCCGCGGTCGGCGGCCGAGCGGATCAGCCGGCCGGACCCCTGTGCCAGGCGCAGCGCCGCGTAGGTCGCCGACACGGCCATGAAGCCGTTGCCGCCGGCATCGGCGACGGCCTGCGAGCGCGCGGCCATCAGCGGGTCGTCCGGGCGCGGGAAGGGGATGCGGTCGATCACGACCAGCTGGCACGCCGGGCCCGGGACGTCGACGCCCTGCCACAGCGACAGCGTGCCGAACAGGCAGGTGCGCGGGTCACGGGCGAAGGCGCGCACCAGGGTGGCGGTCTGGTCCTCGCCCTGGCACAGCACCGGGACGTCGAGCCGCTCGCGCATCGCCTCGGCGGCGGCCTGCGCGGCGCGCATCGAGGAGAACAGCCCTAGGGTGCGCCCGCCGGCGGCGCGCACCAGCTCGGCGAGCTCGTCCATCACGATGTCGCTCGCGCCGTCGCGACCGGGCGCCGCGAGGTGGCGCGCGACGTACAGGATCGCCTGCTTCGGGTAGTCGAACGGGCTGCCCACGTCCAGGCCCTGCCAGCCGGGCGCGTCCGGCCCGGACAACCCGACGGTGCGCGCGATGGCGTCGAAGGTGCCGCCCAGCTCGAGGGTGGCCGAGGTGAGGACGACGGTGCGCTGAGGGTACAGCCGCTCGCGCAGCATCCCGGCGACGCTGACCGGCGCGACCCGCAGCACCGTGCCGCGCCGGTTGTCGTCGGCGGCCCACGCCACGTCGAGGTCACCCCCCTCGAGCAGCCGCTGGGCGACGTCCAGGATCTCGTCCATCAGGGCCCGCGCGACCTGTCGGGCGCCGTCGTTCTCGCCGCCCTTGAGCGCGGTCGCGGCTGCTCGCGCGGCGTCGCGCACCAGGTTCAGGGCCGCGGCGAGCTGCTCGGGCAGGGCGGTCAGCCGGCCGGGTGCGAGCAGCTCGACCGCACCGCGCAGCGCGTCGGCGGCGGCCTCGAGGTCGTCGGTGTCGGCCATCATCGGCGCGGCTCGGCGGGCCGCCCGCTCGACCATGACCGGGGTGAGCTCGCCGGTGACGGTGGAGGTGACCCGGTCGACCAGCTCGTGCCCCTCGTCGATGACCACCAGGTCGTGCTCGGGCAGGATCTGGCGGCCCTCGAAGGCGTCGATCGCGAGCAGCGCGTGGTTGGTGACCACCACGTCCGCGTCACGGGCCGAGGATCGGGCCAGCTCGACGAAGCAGTCGCTGACCATCGGGCAGCGCTGGCCGAGACACTCCTGCGCGGACACCGACACCTGGCGCCAGGCCCGCTCGCTCACCCCGGGCACCAGCTCGTCGCGGTCGCCGGACTCGGTCTCGTCGGCCCACTCGCGCAGCCGGACGACCTCCTCGCCGAGCCGGCTGGCGGCCTGCGCCCTCGCGACCACCCCGCCCAGCGACGTCCCGGCGAGCAGCGTGTCGTCCTCGTCGACTGGGAACCCACCGACGAGCTTGTGCCGGCACAGGTAGTTGCGCCGGCCCTTGACCAGGCCGTAGCGCAGACGTCGGCCCAGCAGCGCCGCCAGCGCGTCCACCACGCGCGGCAGGTCGCGGTCGACGACCTGGGCCTGCAGCGCGAGCGTGGCGGTCGCGACGACGACCGGCTTGCCGGTGGCCACCGCGTGCGCGAGGGCGGGCACGAGGTACGCGACGGACTTGCCGGTCCCGGTGCCGGCCTGGACGAGCAGGTGCTCACCCGAGCTGATCGCGTGCTCGACCGCCTCGGCCATCGCCACCTGCCCCGGCCGCTCGGTGCCACCGATGCCGGCCACGGCCGCGTGCATGAGGTCGGCCAGCGCGGGTGTGGGCACCGGTCGAGGCTAGTCGCCCGGGCCGTTTCGGCCGTCGAGGGCCTGTGGACGGGCCGGGCTAGGGCGTGGCCCCGCCGGCTGTCGTCGCTCGCCGGACCAGCGCACGCACCTCGCCGGCGTCGCGCAGCGTCAGCGCCGTCTGGGCGATCGCCCGACACCGCTCGAGGTCGAGGGTCCTGATGATCGCCTTGACCGCGGGCACCGCCTCCGGCGAGACGCTCAGCTCGCGCACCCCCAGACCCACCAGGACGGGGACGGCGACCTCATCGGAGGCCGACTCCCCGCAGACGGCCACGTCGACCGCGCTCCCGGCGCACTGACAGACCCGGTGAACGAGCTGGAGCACCCCGGGGTCGAGGGCGTCGTGCAGAGCCGCGACCGCGGGGTTGCCTCGCTCAGCCGCCAGCGTGTACTGCGTCAGGTCGTTCGTGCCGATGCTCACGAAGTCCACGTGAGGCAGGAAGGACTCGATCTTCAAGGCGGCGGCAGGTACTTCGACCATGATGCCGACGCGCAGCTGCGGTGTCCCGCCGGCGGCCAGCGCGGCGTCGTCCAGCATCTGACGGGCCTGCAGCAGCTCGTCGACCGAGGTCACCATCGGGAACATGACGTCGATCGCCATCCGTCGCGCCGTTCTGCACAACGCCGTCAGCTGCTGCTGCAGCAGGTGCGGGCGGTCCAGACTCAGCCGGATCCCGCGTCGGCCGAGGAACGGGTTCTGCTCGGCGGGGGCCGGGAGGTAGCTGAGGGGTTTGTCCCCCCCGACGTCCAGGGTGCGAAAGACGGTTCGGCGCCCTGGCAGAGCCGCGCAGATGGCGTCGTACACCTGCTCCTGCTCGACCACCTCGGGGGGTTTCACGCGGTCGAGGAACAAGAACTCGGTCCGGACGAGCCCGACGCCGTCGGCTCCGTTCGATGCGGCGGTGGTGGTGTCCGCGGCCGAACCCACGTTGGCCAGCACCTCGATGTGCACGCCGTCGCGAGAGACCGCGGGCTGGCCGGCCATCGCCAGCTGCTGGGTCCGCCGCTCGGCCAGCGCGGCAGCGCGGACGGTCAGTTCCTCGATCGTCTCGGGTGAGGGGTCGACGAACAGCTCACCCGTGCCGCCGTCGAGGGCGACGGCAGTGCCCGCGGGCAGGTCCAGCACCGCGCTGCCGGCCGAGACGACCATCGGGATGCCGCGGGCCCGGGCGATGATCGCCGCGTGCGAGCTGGGGCTTCCGTGAGCCAGCACCAGCGCCCGCACGGCGGCCGCGTCCAGGGCAGCGACGTCGGCCGGGGTGATGTCGTCGACGACGACGACGCCCGTGGACCACTCGTCGCCAGCGGGTGCGCCGTTCAGAGCACGCAGGACCTGCTGGGCGACAGCAGCGACGTCGGCGGCCCGCTCGCGCAGGTACGGGTCCGGGATCTGCGACCACTGGGTGTGCACCGCCGCCAGGGCGGTCGTCCAGGCTCGAGCCGCGCTCAGCCCCTCACGGACCTTCGCCTCGACGTCGGCGAGGACGTCCGGGTCGCCCAGCAGTGCGAGGTGAGCGTCGAAGATCGCCGCCTCGGAGGACCCCGTCTCACGACGGGTGCGCTCGCGCAGCTGCTCCAACCCGCGTCGGACGTCGTCCACCGCCGCCACCACCCGACGCCACTGCACGTCGGGGTCACCCGGTGCGTCCTCGGGCACGTCGTCGTCGACGTCCGCGGTGAGCAGTCCGGCCACCTCGGCGATGACGACACCGGGCGTCGCCGGCATCGGCTGCCGGGCATCGCCAACGGCACGGACGGCGGGGGTGTCCGCAGCCACGGCGACATCGTCGCGGCCGGGGTGGTCCGGCTCGTCGAAACGTCGGGCGGCCAGCGCCACCACCTGCTCGACCGCCTCCTGAGCCTGCCTGCCGCTGGCCCGGACCTCGATGCGGTGGCCGTGCAGCGCCCCCAGGATGGCCACCCTGCTCAGGCTGTTGGCCGGGACGGGCCCGGCTCCGGTCGTGAGGTTCACCAGCTGCACCGAGGCGTCCAGCCCGCGCACCTCACCCACCAGGCGCGCCGCGGGTCGTGCATGCAGCCCGTGGTCGCCCAGCACGGTGAACTCGGCGACGGCGCTCGGCGCCGGACCGGTCTGCTCGACCGGTGGCCCGTCGGCGGTCGTCGTCCCGAGGTGAGTGGCCTTGCCCATCAGCGCCGAGCTCGCCTCGGCCGCCACCTCGTGACGGTCGGCGCCACCCGCGGCAGCGACCGCGGCCACGATGAGCCCCTCGACGATCGGCGCCGACGACAGGATCACCCGTTCGCGCGCCGCGGGATCGGCCATCAGCTCCAGCGCGAGCTCGGTGCTCAGCACGGCGCTGCCCATGTCCATCAGCACCACGACGCCCGACGAGCCGTTGGCGCGCTCGATGGCCTCCTTGATGCGGACGGCGTCTGTGCCGAAGGTCGACTCGTCGAGCCCCGCGGCTGCCTCGATGACCACGGGTTGACCGTTCAGCATCTCGCCCGCCAGGGCGATCGCCGCTCGGGCGAGCTGACGGCTGTGCGAGACCACGACGATCCCCACTGCCTCGTGCGGAGCCATCGTGGTGGGCGTTCCTCTCCTGGTGACGTTGTCGTCTGCGGGGACGCTCGTCAGCGGCCGAGCTCGCTGGCGGCCTCGAGCAGCAGGGCGACGCTGGTCGCCCCGGGATCCTGGTGGCCCACGCTGCGTTCGCCCAGGTAGCTGGCCCTGCCCTTGCGGGCCAGCATGGGCGTCGTGCAGTCCCGACCGGTCGCTGCCGCCTCGCTGGCGCGGGCCACCGCGTCAGCCAGCGGCAGGCCCTCGGCCAGAGCCGCGTCCAGCGCGTCGGCCGCCGGCGCGAGGGCGTCGACCATGGTCTTGTCGCCGAGCTCGGCCTTGCCGCGGGCGACGACGCCCTCCAGCCCGGCACGCAGCGCGGTGCCCAGCTCTTGCGACGGCACCTCGCCAGCGTCGCCGAGCGCAGTTCCCATCCGCAGGAACAGGGTGCCGAACAACGGTCCGCTCGCCCCCCCGACGGTGGAGATCAGGGTCATGCCCACCCCGGTCAGCACGGCGCCCGCAGCGGTCGGCTGCGCGTCGTCCAGCGCTTTGACGACGGCTGACATGCCGCGGTCCATGTTGGCCCCGTGGTCGGCGTCCCCGATGGCTGCGTCCAGCTCGGTGAGGTGCTCGCGGTTCTGCGCGATCAGGGTGGCGAACTGCCGGACCCACTGCGCCATCGCAGCCGCGCTGAGGTTCTCGCTCACGTCTCAGGTTCCCCATCGCAGAGCGGGAGTGTTGACCGGAGCGTCCCAGAGCGAGAGCAGGTCGTCGTCCACCTTCAGCAACGTGATGGACGTCCCGGCCATGTCCAAGGCGGTGATGTACGAGCCGACCAGCGAGCGGGCGACGCGGATGCCGTGCTGGCCGAGCAACGTGTTGACCTCGTTGAACATGATGTAGAGCTCGAGCAGCGGGGTCCCGCCGAGTCCGTTCACGAACGCGATGACGCCGTCGCCGGAGGTGAACGGGAGGTCGGCCAGGATTGGTTCGAGGAGCATGGCCGCGATGTCCTTGGCGGGCGCGAGGGGAACCCGGCGCCGACCCGGTTCGCCGTGGATGCCCACCCCCAGCTCCATGTCCGCCTCGCCCAGGTCGAAGGTCGGCTTGCCGGCCGCAGGCACGGTGCACGAGGTGAGGGCGACGCCCATGCTGCGGCCGTTGGCGTTGACAGCCCTGGCGACGTCGGCGACCTGGTCGAGGGTGCGGTCCTGCTCGGCTGCTGCGCCGGCGATCTTCTCCAGCAGCACGGTGACCCCGACACCGCGTCGCCCAGCTGTCCAGGTGCTGTCCTGGACGGCGACGTCGTCGTCGGTGACCACCGAGACGACGCGGGTGCCGGCCTGGCTGGCCGTCATCTCGGCCGCCATGTCGAAGTTCATCACGTCCCCGGTGTAGTTCTTCACCACCTGGAGAACACCGGCCCCGCCATCGACCAGCTTGATCGCCGCGATCATCTGCTGGGGTACCGGCGAGGTGAAGACCTCCCCGGCGCAGGCTGCATCGAGCATGCCCAGACCGACGAACCCGCCGTGCAGCGGCTCGTGCCCAGATCCCCCGCCGGAGATGATGCCCACCTTGCCGGGTCGAGGGGGCTGCGCTCGGTGGATGATCTTGTTCGCGTGATCCACGCTCAGGCTGGCGTGCGCCGCTTCCATGCCCAGCAGCGCCTCTGCCACGACGTCGTTCGGGTCGTTGATCAGCTTCTTCATCAGGTGGCCTCTCTGGTGATGTCGTCACGGGTACGGAGCACGCTGGCCACGGGGTGGGCTGAGACCAGGGTTTGCACGCAAGCCGATGCCGCCACCGGCAGGAAGGCGGTCACCTGGGCGACAGCTCCGATGTCACGCCGTCGCACGCGATCTGCTGCTCGCTGCGACCGGGCTCGTCCCGCTGAGCATCGTTGCTCCCGCACCTGATGTCGCATGAGGTTCTCGGCCACCAAACTCCTCCGGACGCTACCGCCGCGATTCAACGCGGCGCAAGGGTGCGGCCCATCTCGGCGCGCCTGCGGTGGGTGTCGGCAACGCCGAGCCACCACGAACGGGGCACCCGACGTCCCTGGAGCGACCGGTTCGTGGCATCTCGGTGCGGTGCGAGCTCGTGGGCCACGTCGTCGAGACGTACCTTCCGTCAGTCGGTGCGGTCCAGGATCAGCTGGGCGGCTTCCTTCGGGGCGTCCCACTGTGGGAAGTGACCGCACCGCTCGAACCAGTGCAGCACCGCGTCGGGGAACAGCTCCGTGGCACGTGCGGCCTGTTTCGGCACGGTGACCAGGTCACGGCGTCCCCAGCCGATCGTGACCCGGCCGGGCACGGTGCCTGCCG
>JACMOY010000283.1 GCA_014377795.1 Actinomycetota bacterium
GCAGGTGCTCGAGCGCTTCGGGGGTGACCGGGTCACCTGCGTGTCGATGATGGACACCTACCGGGTGCGCCACGCGGTGCGCGACGTGGGGGCCGCGCTGGGGCTGCCGCCCGGCGAGGTCGACGCCATCGCCAAGGCCTTTCCGCACATCCGGGCCCGCGACGCCCGCGCGGCCATCGCCGAGCTGCCCGAGCTGCGGGCCAGCGGACTGGGTCACGAGCGGCTCGACCTGATGTTCGAGCTGGTCGAGCGGCTCGACGGACTACCCCGTCACGTCGCCCTGCTCCCGTGCGGGGTGGTGCTGTCCGACCGCACGCTGCTGGACCGCACCCCGGTCGAGGCCAGCTGGATCGGGTTCCCGATGAGCCAGCTCGACAAGGACGACGTCGAGGCGATGGGCCTACTCAAGCTGGACGTCCTCGGCATCCGGATGCAGTCGGCGATGGCGTACGCGGTCGACGAGGTGGCCCGGGTCGACCACGTGCGCGTCGACCTGGACGACCGCACCGACGTGCGGCTGGATGACGAGGCCACGTTCCGGCTGATCCGCTCGGCCCACACGCTGGGGTGCTTCCAGATCGAGTCGCCCGGCCAGCGCGAGCTGGTCGGCAAGTTCGCCCCCGAGACGTTCAGCGACATCGTCATCGACATCTCGCTGTTCCGTCCCGGCCCGGTCAAGTCCGACATGATCACCCCGTTCCTGCAGGCCCGGCAGGGCTGGCGCGAGCCCGAGTACCTGCACCCCAGCCTGCGCGACGCGCTCGCCGAGACCTACGGGGTCGTGGTCTTCCACGAGCAGGTGCTGAAGATCGTCCAGGCCACCACCGGGGTCACCCTGGCCGAGGCCGACGAGGTGCGCCGGGCGATGGGCTCGACCACCGGCCAGGAGCAGGTGCAGGCCTGGTGGCGGCCGGCCGCGGCCGCCCGCGGCTACGCACCGGCCGACGTCGACCGGATCTGGGAGGTGCTCAAGGCGTTCGCCTCGTTCGGCTTCTGCAAGGCCCACGCCGCCGCGTTCGCCCTGCCGACCTACCAGTCGGCCTGGCTCAAAGCCCACCACCCGGCGGCGTTCCTGGGCGGGGTGCTCACCCACGACCCCGGCATGTACCCCAAGCGGCTGATCCTGGACGACGCCCGCAACCTGGGCATCGCCGTTCTCGGCCTGGACGTCAACGCCTCCGACGACACCTACCGGGTCGAGCAGGTGGCCGTGTGGGACGAGCCGCCGCCGGCGATCCTGGACCAGCTCGAGGCCGGGCCCAGCCGCCCGGACGCCGGTCCGCGCCAGGCGCCGGCAGCGGACCTGCCGGACGCTCGCGGGTACGGCATCCGGCCCTCGCTCACCGACGTCAAGGGCATCAGCGCGGCCGAGGTCGCCCGGATCCTGGCCGGGCGCCCCTACGCCTCGCTCGCCGACTTCTGGCACCGGGCGCAGGTCTCGCGACCGGTGGTCGAGCGGCTCGTCGTCGCCGGGGCGTTCGACTCGCTGTACGGGCTCGGTGGCCTGGCCGCCCGGCTGCCGGTGCGGCGCCGCAGCCAGGTCACCCGCCGCGACCTGCTGCTGCAGGTGCTCGAGCTCGACCGGTGGACCCGCTCGACCGGACGGGCCGCCCGGCCGGCGGGCCGGTCCCGAAAGGCGGGGTCAGCCGGGTCCACCGCCTCGGCCACGTCAGGCACGGAGGCGGGCTCAGCGGGCGAACGTGACGTGCGGGTGCTGGCGGCGGCCCAGTCCCAGACGCGCCAGCCGGTGGTCCCGGCCGCCGAGCAGCCGGTGCAGCTGGCTCTGGACCTGGGTGACGCGCCGGACAGCACCCGGGTCACCGGGCTGCCCGAGATGACCGGCCCCGAGCGGGTCCGGGCCGAGCTCGAGGTGCTGGGTCTGGACGCCAGCGCTCACGTGCTCGACCTGTACGCGCCCCTGCTCGAGGCGCTCGGCGTCACCCGCGCGAGCGGCCTGCTGGGTCGGCGCACCCGCAGCGACCTGCTGATCGCCGGGGTGAAGGTGGCCACCCAGACCCCGCCGATCCGCTCGGGCCGACGGGTGGTGTTCCTGACCCTGGACGACACCACCGGGCCGGTCGACGCCACGTTCTTCGAGGACGTCCAGGGCCCGTACGCCGCGACGGTGTTCCACTCCTGGTTGCTGCTGGTGCGCGGGGTGCTGCGGCGCACCGGACCGCGCGGGGTGTCGGTGCGCGCCACCGGCGCCTGGGAGCTGCCGCCACTGTGGGAGGCCTGGACCGCGGGCGGGATCAGCGCCGTCCACGACGCCCTCGAGGCCGCTGACGCCCAGGCCATGGCTCTGGCCGCCGGGCAGGTCGGGTACGGCGACCAGGCCACCCGCGGGGCGGCCGCCAGCCGCTCGGCCCGGCCGGTCGTGGCCGCACCCGAGCTCACCACCCCCGAGGACGAGCGGCGCGGCGGCATGGGCGGTGGCGAGCGGCATCGTCGGGTGCTGGTGCACGCCAGCGGGTTCCGGCAGTCGCCGTACGCCGACATCAAGCCGGCGGGGGACGACGCCAAGACCGCCCCGCGCAAGCTCTGGCACGCCAGCCCAGGCAGCTCGGGCCGATGACGGGCCCGCGGACAGGCGTGTGGTGCGGCCCGCGACGGGCCCCGCGAACGGCTCGGCCGGGCCGGGCCCGGGCATCACTAGGCTGGTGCACGAGCGTGCGACAGCGCACGCCCCGCAGCCAGGGAGGTCCGTCGTGGCCGAGCCACCGACCGAGCCACCGACCGGGGCGGCGAACGAGCGGGCGCCCGGGCAGCCGCGCCGACCACGTCGTGGCGACGTGGCCCACTCCCCGCGCACGGCCGTGGTGTGGGAGGTCGTGCAGCGGCTCGCCGCTGACCTCGCGGCTCGGCGAGCCGGTGCGCTGCGGGTGCTCGACGTCGGCGGCGGCACCGGCGGCCTGGCCGTCTCGCTCGCCGGCCTGGGGCACCGGGTCACCGTCGCCGACCCCAGCCCCGACGCCCTGGCGGCGCTCGAGCGCCGGGCCGCCGAGTCCGGCGTCCAGCACCTGGTCGAGGCGGTGCAGGCCGACGCGAGCACCCTCGAGGCGTTCGTCGAACCGGCCGGGGTCGACCTGGTGTGCTGTCACGGGGTGCTCGAGTACGTCGACGACCCCGCAGCCGCGCTGGCCGCGGTCGCCCGCGTGGTCCGCCCCGGCGGGCTGGTCAGCCTGCTGGTGGCCCAGCGGTCCGCCGTGGTCATGGCCCGCGCCCTGGCCGGCCGGTTCACCGAGGCGGCCCACGCCCTGGACGACCCCGACGGACGGTGGGGCGCCGACGACCCGCTGCCCCGGCGGTTCGACGAGGCCACGCTCGTGCCCCTGGTCGCCGCCGCCGGGCTGCGGGTGCGCCAGGTGCACGGGGTGCGGATCTTCAGCGACCTGGTGCCTGCGGCCCTGGTCGACGGTGACGCGGCGCGCACCGCGCTGCTCGACCTGGAGCGGCGCGCCGGTGACCACCCCGACCACCCGGTACTGGCCTCGCTGGCCACCCAGCTGCACGTGGTGGCCGAGCGTCCGGCGTGACCCAGTGACCGGCGTGACGGCAGTGACCGGCGTGATGGCAGTGACCGGCGTGACGGCAAAGACCGGCGTGCCGGCAGTGACCCGGGTACGCGGGTGAGCCGGCGTCAGTACACCCGCGCCGACCACGGCACCGACGCCGGCGCACCGGACGACGCCGGCTGCACCGTGCTGCACGTCGACATGGACGCCTTCTACGCCTCGGTGTCGCTGCTGGAGCACCCCGACCTGGTGGGGTCACCGGTGATCGTCGGCGGTGGGGGCACCCGCGGCGTGGTGCTGTCGGCGACCTACGAGGCGCGGGCCTTCGGCGTGCACGCGGCCATGCCGATGGCCCGAGCCCGCCGCGCCTGCCCGCACGCCGTCGTCCTGGAGCCCGACCACGCCCGCTACGCCCAGGTCTCGCGCGGGGTGATGGCGCTGTTTGCCGACATCACCCCCCTGGTCGAGCCGCTGTCGCTGGACGAGGCGTTCCTGGACGTCTCCGGTGCCGTGCGCCGGTTGGGCCGGCCCGCCGAGATCGCCCAGCAGACCCGCGACCGGGTGGCCGACGAGCAGGGGGTGAGCTGCTCGGTGGGGGTCGCCTCGACCAAGTTCGTCGCCAAGCTCGCGTCGGGGCTGGCCAAGCCCGACGGTCTGCTCGTCGTGCCGCACGAGCAGACCCTCGCCGTCCTGCACCCGCTGCCGGTCGGGGCGCTGTGGGGGGTCGGCGACCGCACCGAGGAGACGCTGCACCGGTTCGGCCTGCGCACCATCGGCGACATCGCGCACACCCCCGTCGACACCCTTCGCCGGGTGCTGGGCGAGGCGGGTGGCGCGCACCTGTTCGAGCTGGCCTGGGGTCGCGACCCCCGCTCGGTCGTCCCCGTCCAGTCCGAGCGCAGCATCGGGGCCGAGGAGACGTTCGCGCGCGACGTCGACGACCACGACATCGTCCACCGCGAGCTGCTGCGCCTCGCCCAGCGCGCGACCGCTCGCCTGCGGGCGGCGCGGCTGGTGGGACGCACCGTCTCGATCAAGGTGCGGTTCGCCGACTTCACCACCATCACCCGCTCGCGCACCCTGACCGAGGCCACCGACGTCAGCCGCGACGTGTACGCCACGGCGTGCTCGCTGTTCGACGGGCTGGGCCTGCAGCGCGCTCGGCTGCGGCTGGTCGGCGTCCGGATCGAGGGGCTGAGCGACGCCGGCGCCCAGCAGCGCCAGCTGCTGCTGGACGAACCGACCCACGGCTGGCGCGACGCCGAGCGAGCCGTCGACCGCGCCAGCGCCCGCTTCGGCGCCGGCAGCGTGCGACCCGCCACCCTGGTCGACCCCGACGAACCACCCCCGCACCACCCCCCGCGGACGCGCTGACCGGGCCGTGGCGTAGCCCGTCCGCGAACCGGCCCGGACGAGTCGGTCAAGCACCGCGGGTGCGGTGCCGACGGCCAGATCGAGCCGAAAGACCCCCACCGCTTTCGCCACGGGCAGACGCGACCTATTCTTACGTCACAGGGGATGACCTCGTCGCCACCCGCGGCCCCAGCCACCCCACCGGGATCCAGCACAACCAGCGGGAGGACGCCATGCCGCTGTCGGAGCACGAGCAGCGTCTGCTCGAGCAGATGGAGCAGGCGATGTACGCCGAGGACCCCAAATTCGCCTCGGCGATGCGGGGCCGCTCCTCCCGCGCGCGCCAGCGACGCAGGCTCCTGTTCGGAGGCATCGGCGTCGTCGTCGGCCTGGTGCTGGTCGTGCTCGGCGTGGCCCGCAGCACCGTCCCGATCGCCGTCGTCGGCTTCGTCCTGATGCTCGCCGGGGCCGCGTTCGCCGCCACCCCCGAGCGCCAGGGGGGCCCGGTCGGCACGGTTGACGCCTCCGGCGCCACGACGGCGCGGGCCCCCCCCCGCCCCGCGGGCACCAGCTCACGCGCCTCGTTCCTCGCCCGGCTCGAGCAGCGCTGGGACCGTCGCCGTGACGGCGGCTGGGGCGGCTGACTCCCACCGCGGCTGAGCCCAAGCGCGGTTGAGCCCCAACTGCGGTTGAGCCCACTGCGGCTGCGCCCACTGCCGTTGAGCCCCCACTGCGGCTGAGCCCCAATCACGGTTGAGCTCGAGTGCGGCTGACGACCGGCCGGCTGAGCCGGCCGCCGCTAGCGCCGGCGCCTCACCCGGCGCCGAGGCAGCCCCCGCAAACCGCGAGACACCCGTTGATCGACCCCCCCGACCCGCTGACCGGCCCGGTCACCCAGCCGCGCGAGCCGAGCCGTCCCCGAGCGTGGCAGGGCCAGTGCGAGCGCGCGCTGCCCACGACTGCGGGTGCCGGCCACCGCCTTGAGCACGACGCGCACGTCCGCGTCCACGCCGTCGGCGCTCACGCTGGTCCGCGAGTACCGGCTGCGCTCGACGCTGAGCGCGACCCGGCCCAGCGCCTGACGGTCCCCGCTGGCCAGGTGGGCGGCCAGCGCCAGCTCGGCGTCCAGCTGGCGCGGGGTGCTGCCCGGTGAGAGCGGCACACCGAGGTCGGCCGCCCCCTCGTGCAGGTCGGCCCAGGCCGCTTCCATCCCCGCGCGGTCGTCATGGGCCGCCCGCCACCGGCGCCGTCGGGCCAGCACGGCCGTCACCGGGGTCAGCGCCAGCGCGAGCAGCAGCACCAGGACGATCACCACGTACCGCCACGGCAGCGAGCGCTGTAC